>JANNBU010000061.1:0-13387 GCA_031385805.1 Ferruginibacter sp. | reverse complement strand
AAATTTTACGGTGCTTAAACGATGTGCCACTACCACCACAGTTCGTCCTTCAAAAAAATGAGCCAGGTTTTCAATTACAATTTTTTCGTTGTTTGCATCGAGTGAGCTCGTGGCTTCATCCAGAAAAAGATAAGAAGGATTTTTATACACAGCCCTTGCAAGCAGGATGCGTTGTGATTGACCTGCACTCAACGGAACTCCTTCTGCTCCAATTTCTGTCATATATCCTTTGGGCAACGAGGCGATGAACTCATTTATATTTGCAATAACTGATGCTTTAATAACAGCCTTCTGATCCTTATCATGTCCCATAGCAATATTATCAGCAATGGTGCCGCTGAACAGTTGTCCATCCTGCATTACTACTCCGCATTTTTCCCGCCAGGCGCCATGATGCAGGTTGCTGAAATCTGTATTACCCAGAAAAATATTTCCATCCCGGGGATCATAAAACCGAAGCAATAACTTCATCAATGTTGTTTTCCCGCTTCCGCTTGCGCCAACAATAGCCGTTACTTTTCCTGCGGGAATTGTAAAAGAAATATTTTTCAATACCGGCTCCGTTTTTTCACTGCCATATCCAAACTCAACATTATCCAGAACACTGTCATCGCTGTCGGGAATTTTATCTATCACAGTTTGTTCTTCAGGGTCTTCATCTTTCTGGATGAGTACATCATTGATGCGTTCCATTCCCAACCTCGCATCCTGCCACGAAGTGACTAATTCGTGTAACTGTTCCAGCGGACTGCTTAGCTGACCCACTATCATTGTAATGGCAAACATGGTGCCCAGGCTTATGTTGCCGTCCATTACATTTTTTGCGGCAAGAAATGTGATGAGGATAGAAGTTCCCTGTTTGAAAATGGCAGAGCCTATATTTTGAAATTGCGAAATGGTCAGTGATCTTATTTTTAGTTTATACAGGGCAGCCTGTATTTTTTCCCATTCCCCTTTTTTTTGCTGCATACTGTTACTGATCTTTATATCCTCTATGCCGATCATGATCTCAATTACTTTGCTGCTTTCTTTGGAATACAATTCAAAGAATTTAAAATCAACATTCCGCCTTTTTTTTAAAAACAATAACATCCAGCCAAATCCCAGTAAAGAACCGGATATGAATAAGAAAAAAACAGAACTGCTATACACGGCAAGCACTACACTGAGAATGGCAAAATTGATAACAGAAAAAATTGTATTCAGTGAAGAAACTGTCAATAAGTTTTCAATACGGTGGTGATCGTTCATGCGTTGCATGAGGTCGCCCACAATATGTCTTTCAAAAAAGGAGATGGGTAACTTCAGGATCTTGGTCAGGAAATCAGATACCATGGAAATATTGATCCGGGTGCCCATGTGAAGCAATAGACTGCTGCGAACAATATCAACGATACCACTGCCGGCAAATAAGATCAATTGTCCCAGCAATACCATATAAATAAAATTGATGTCATGCAGGTTGATGCCTTTGTCGACCAATGCCTTTGTTAAGAAAGGGGCTACCACAACAATGCCACTACTGATGAGCATACCCAGCAACAGTTTTATGAATATTTTTTTATGCGGGGTAAAATATTTCCAGATCCTGGTCAGATCCATTTTTTTTCTCAACCCTTCTTTCTTTGGCTGATCATAAAATGCCTGCGTTGGTTCAAGCAATAAAGTATATCCAAGGGGTTCATATAAATTTCCATTGGAAGAAAAACCGGATCCCTGTTCTTTGTCATTACCACTATTCATCCACCGTTCCTTAAATTCATCCTCATTATATGTCACAAAGCCTTTGTCCGGATCAGCCACATAGAAAATTCCCGTTTTTTGCGGCTTGGGTGCTTTGTAAATGACTACAAAATGATTTTCGCCCCAGTGAAGGATGGCCGGAGCATCCTGTACAAGATCTTTCAACTGTTCAATATCCATTTTTGCGCCTACACAGTGAAAGCCGATCGATTTTGCAGCCTCACTTATATCCAACAAGGAAACCCCTACTTTGGTAATATGGCATTTCTCTCTCAAAAAATCAATGGCATAGTGCTGGCCATAATAATCCGCCAGCATTTTCAGGCAAGTGGGCCCGCAATCCCTGGCGCCTAATTGTATCGTGAGTGGAAATTTCATTGGGTAACATTTATCAGCTCAGAAATATTGGTTGCTTTTTTTTCTCTCGCCAGCTTCGACTCATAATACCTGAACAGGTAATCATAGATCACCAATTCTGTTTTTCGCTGGTTGCTTACAAATATCCGGTTGATGAACATGTGCAGGTAACCCGGCATTAAATGATTCAATTGCTGGATGTCCTGGCGAACAGAAGGAGCATTGATAATATCTTCAATACATTTTATATAGCTATCGTTGTCGATTTGAAAAACAGGAATAGCCTGTTGCAGGTCTTCATTTTCTTTCCACGCATCACTCATTACCAACTGTACCATCTGCTTGTGTGTACTGAAGCGCTCTGAAATTTTTTTCTGCTCTGCCGTTTTGATATTGAACTCACCGGCAAAACTTTTATCAAGCATTTTTATCAGGTCGTGTTTCTGTTCAAGGGTATAATGAAAACCATCTAAGAAAAGATCAATCGCTTTCAGAGCAACCTGCCAGCGCCATTGCTCGCCATCATCGCCATCGAGCATGGAAATAAAATTTAAAACTGCAACTGACTGGTGAAAGAAAATTTCTTCGCTCAGGTGCATGCTGTCAAAACCATATCGTTCTACTTCCCGCTGGTAGGTTTCAAATTGTACATTGTACACCAACCGTGAGGACATATAAGGTTGCAATAACTTTTGCAACTGGTTGATTATTTTTCCCCAGAAATCGCTACTCCCAGCATTATGAAACCGGATACGGATATGATTGCCTGTATCATGATAGCGCAGAAAGAAGAACTTGTCTATTATCTTTTTGGAAAGCAGTTCTTCAGTAAAAGGTTTGATAATATCCACTAAAATTTTCTCTGCCGTTTTTGCACCGCAATAAATTTTTGCATAAAGCCATTCAGAGCCAACAGGAAAAAACCGTTCGATACTTTTTTCTTTTTCAGGTTCAGCAAGGGTGACCTGGTTATTGACAGCCTCTGTTTTTTTCCTGCTAAATGTAAAAATGAATTCACCTGCATGATGCCCGTCGGGGCTTTTTATCCAGCAACTCCCTGCTGTATCCAGCGATTCGGTAAGTATCACGGTTTCAGTTTTATTTACTTCGGCCAGTAATAATTTAAGACAAAAAATATTTTCAAGGTGAAGCAGCAATTCATTATCACCTTGCGAAAGCAAAATATATCCGGGTAAATTTTTCTTTTTTCTCAACCGGGTAAACTGCTGCATACATGCTTCATCATTTTTCTGATCAAGGTTTTTTATTTCATTTTTGGTCAATGTCCATTTTGCTTTTGATAAAATGTATTTACCATAACTTACCCGTGGCAGGAAAGGGCGGCTATCTAAAACGCCCCATTGCCAGCTAATGGAACGGATCTGCTGAAATTGCAGATCGCAAAGAAACTGGTAAACCGGGAGGGTGGTCATGCTGAAATTATGTGCAGTTGTCATCCGCGGAATGATTTCTTTGTTCAACCGCTTTGACCGGATAACAACTTTGTTCCCCTCAATGCCTACTAAGAGATCACTAACGGGGATTTGAAATGCTGCATCCAATGTTGTACCGCACAAATAGGGGATTTCATATTTGCGCAATACAGGCCGCATCAGGATATTTCCAATTCTTGATTCAGGAAGATGAACGATCTCGGCAAAGACAGCATCCGGATGATGAATTTCTTCTTCTTCTATGATTGAACGTGTAAGCTTTTCAATTTCCGGATGCAAATGACAAAAACGCCCCAACAGGTTTCCACCCGAAGGGCCTGAAGGTGGTTGCAGTGTGATGGTATAATTTCCATTGTCTATTTCTTCAGCACTACCTGCATTGATCTTTGCCATCATGCAGATCGAATCGGGCATACCAGACAGCAGCAATTCTTTTTTTGAAAGTGTTTCAATGAGTGAATCCTCAATCATTACTTCAGTCTTATTTTCGAGAATGGCTTGCTGGTAAAGCTGCCACTTGAAAGATTCGGTACCTGGATGTAGTTGCCCATTAGCAGCAGCAATTCCGTTGCCAATTGGAAGGTTATCAATCAACGGCGATTCTTCCATTCCACTGGTAGCAAATTTTCCGTATCCAATTCCTGATTCTGTATCCAATACTTCTGCCAGGGGAACCCATTGTCCTTCATACCGGTTGATGAATGCAGTTTTAAATTCAGTGAAAGAATCTTTGGTGGAACCATCCGCAGTTAAAAGTTGCATCAGGCTTGCTCCTTTCAGCAATTCATCACTCAACTTATTATTGATGGTGCAGGATGCGGGACGATAACTATCCACCTGGATCAAGGTTTTTATATGAATTGGAATTTCCAACTGCTGAAGTTCCTGTACAATTTCCGGGTAGAGTGTATTCTTCGTTTCTCCATTTGTATTTTTTAAAAGTGTAAATTTTTCGTACAGCTTTTCAAGATGCTCCACATATTTCTCCGTATGCTGCAGGGTTTTCAGTTTGCGGAGAACGACAGAAAAATATTCTTCACCGGTTACAGAAGGCTCCAGTTCATTTACCAACAGCTGGTTATTGATCAACTCATGAATAAAGTCCATCGCTTCTTCAGCAGAAACCTGACTGCCGCCTGCCTGTCCGGTAGGCAGGTCAGGCAAGTCATCATTGTCTGAAATTGTTGCGGCCAGCTCCGCAACAGTGCAGCCCTCTTTTGCAGCATTAAATATTTTCTCCAAATACGCTGAATGATCTACCTGCACAAGATGATAGCTTCTTCCTGTTTCTTTTTTGAAACGGTGTTCTATATATCTCCATTGGTCACCGGTGAGGTACAAAGAAGTATTTGGGTAAAAACTCAGTTGAGCACAAATTTCTTTTTGCTTCAGTAAATGTGCATGCAACTCACAAACGTAATCCATATCCAGGCGCCCAAATCGTTGCAGCAAATTTTTATCAGATAAACCAATATTTGTTGTATCCAGAAAATTACCGGTTGTACAGGATGCAAATAATCCATACGGTGTGCAGCGGGTACACATGCGGATCATGTATTTTACAAGTGAGAGTTCTAACTTTTCCTGCCTGCCGGCAGGCATGGCTTTTTTATCCGGCTTATCGATCCGATAGCTATCGGATTTATTTTCAATCCATAATAATAATTGTTCATGCAGATCAGGTGAGCCAACATACAATGCTTCCTGCACAAGGGGCTGTTGGTAAAATTCACGGAGAGATCTCCTCAATGTTTCTTTTGAAGTTAGTGAATCATTATCTGCACCAGCTTTCCAGTTAAAAAAAGTTTCAAGCGGGAACAAAGGATTCCTAACCACAAATGACCCCTGTGGATGATACCAGTCTTTAAAAGAATTTTTTATTTTATACATTGGTTAAAAAAATTGTATCCCAATCGGGTTTAATATCATACCGGCTCGACAGGTAAACAAGTGCTATACCTGCGCTGCCCTCCAGCAGTCCATAGCTTGCAGCCATTTCAAAAATATTTTTCTCTTTATTAAATGTTCGGAAATAATAACCGCCTGCTCCTTCACCGGGTTTATAAAATTGTTCTTGGGTAATCTGGAGCCAATGCTCACTCGCATATTTAAAAACTTTATTGCCCGTTAATTTGTAAAAGCGATTGTACTGATGTACCAGTCCCACAGAGCCGTGACAGAACGGAGCATCGGTGCAGCCAGCAATCTCAAATGTTCTATATGTTGTTTTTAAGGCTATTTCAATTCCTTTATCCTTCCAGTCATCGCGATGCAGCGCTTTACCACAATGAACCAGGGCATTGGCCATACACAGGTCGCCATAGCACCAGGCAAGACGTGAATAAGCTGTATTAGTATTTTCTTTTGGAACAACATCTATAGATGTTGGAAAACCTGCCTGTCCGGCAGGCAGGCAACAGCCTGAATCTCCAGTAAACTCATGCTGCAATAAAAAAGGCAGGCAGGATGAAATGAGTTCTTCCATCTCCTGTTGTTTTATTCCTCTTGCATATACCTGCGCCAAAAAAGACAGCACACCGGGCATGCCATGCGCCATGCCAAAATTGTAATTATCGTTGCTGATCTTTTCATAACCGGGAGTGATCCATACTTTGTATTCAGCAACAGGTACCCGCATTGCTGCCAGGTAGTCAACTATTTTTTCCAGGTACTTTTTTTCACCTGTTTCTGTATTGCGTTCCAGGAAATAAATGCCAAGACCTACCATACCGTGCAAAGGATCCCAGTTGCCGGATTTAAAATCGCTATCTATTCCAAGATCAATAAATTCATCCATCTCAGAAAGATTCAGATCATCCGATTTATCCAGTACAGCAATATTTCTCAAATGCTGAAATGCAAAAGCAATACCTGCTACTCCGGTTGACATATCATAACCTAATTCATCGTTTGAAAGAGAATCAGTTAAATCATCCAGAAAGCTCATGGTCGTTTCTGAATAATTTTTTTCCGGAAACAGTTTCGACAAATAACCGAAAAGCAGCACAATACCAGCTTTCCCATCCAGCAATCCGGGATCTGTAATAGCCGTCTTTTTGTCCTGTATTTGCCCCGCTATATTTTCGATATGTTTCCACAATACCGCCTCATTATTCAGGTAAATAGTATTTGCGCCTGTTGAAAGAATCATACTTAAAGTTTGGCTTTTGAAAAAAGCCGGCACAGCAAAATTTCTGTGCCGGTGTTTTTTTGCACTCAGTTCTGATTTAAAAACCTCAACAATTATAACAGGTGTTATGCCCCGGGCAGGTGTTTTGGTTTTGTGTGCAATTTTTAGAATTTTTAGGACCACCACACCAGACGCTGGGACCTCCTGCACCAATCGCAAGACTCATTTCAGAAGAACTGAGATTAGAAATTGTCTTTTTGTTAAGCGTGAGTTTTTTTGTTTGCTTTTTCATTTTGTTTAATTTTTATTGATTAAAAAAATAGTTAACTCATATATTTTATCGGGTTATTTTCAATGGGGCTTTTCGGCTGCCAGGATTTTATTAATTCTTAGCAGGTTTGGAACTATGCTTTCATCTGCTGCAAAACATAAAACATCTCCTCTTTCCGGTACTTTGGTAATATTCCCAATAAGTTCCCGCATGCCGATATGCCGGATACAGGAAATAGAATGATCATTAAAATCAAATGCTGATGCAAATAGTTTTTTTAAACCCGCATGTTGAAAGAGGAAAAGAACAAATAATACAAATGCATCAAGACCATATCCCTTTTTTTCAAAAGGTTCAGCTATAAAAAGGTTGATGAAACAGGATCTATATTGTTCTGAAAAAGTATATACGTATGTAAAGCCGACCGGTACCCCATCATCTTTTTTTTCTACCAGGTATTGATATTTATAACATTCAGAATCCATGATAAACTCTTCACAGAACTCATCATAAGAAATCATGTTTGTATTATGATGTAACCGAAATCTGAATTTTTCTGTATTTCTCCATTCAAATATGGTGAGGAGATCGCTATCCTGTATTTTCCGAAGCCGAATTCTCCGGGTTTCCAAAGCAATTGATTTATATTTTACTTCTAACTTCATATCAACAATTATAACAGGTATTGTGCCCGCAACACATGTTGCCATTTCTGGTTGCTCCGCCTCCCCCGATATCCCGGTGCATTGCTTCAATGTCTTTCTTACATACAGCAAGAAGGATGATCGATATCCCAATTGTTGCAATCTTTTTCATAATTTTTTATGTGTAAGGTTAAATAGAGGGAGTAAAAGTAATAGTCCGGTTATGCCCTGTCAATCACCAAAACCAGTGATAAGAGGTTCCCGGCCCCGCTTACCCACCACTATTCTGCCTGGATCGACATAGTGAAACTGCCTTAGTTCCATCCCGTTTTTCTGCTTAAATTCCCAGTTGATCTTTACTGTATGAGTCTGAGTTTCCTGCCAGCGACAGGCAAATTTGTTCGCTTTTTCATTTTGTTAAGTTTATCCTTTTGAAATAAATACTGCAAACACAGGATTATTTTTTGCGACTGTAATTAAAAGGATATTAAATGGTGCACCGGTTAATTAAATGGTGCACCCTTTAATTGTAATTATCCATTGAAAGTTACCAACATACTACAGCGCAGGTTCGATTTGTATAACCACCACCACCACCGCATGTATATGCACAAGTATGCCCTTTTGTTCTACCCCCTCCAACCTGCCTGTTCATTTCTGCTGCTGTAAGGTTTGAAATCGTTGTTTTGTTCAGGCTGAGTTTCCTGCCTGCCATCAGGCAGCTTTGATTTTGTTTTTTCATTTTTTTTGTTTTTATATGATTCAAATTGATGAATGATATTTTTGATCATTGTTATGTTGAAACCTATGCAATAACCTAATCTTTCAAAAACTTCAGCTTACTCAAAATATTCTGACCAACCTTATTCCCTAGCCAGATTCCTTTATCACATGATGCCTGGTAATGGATACCGGCAAATACACGGCTGTCGGCCATTTCTTTTGCCATTTCATTAAATGAATTATAACTGCGTGCCGGCAAGCCTAAGTAATCATAAGTATGCAGTGTAAATTGGAAATTATCACCAAGCACATCCGTAAGTGCTGTTGCTATAGCTGCACTATTTACTGCATGTGCAGATGGAAATTCAGGATGACCGGGTGTATTGAACAAGGCATTCCAGCCCGGCTGTCCCATTTCTCTGCGTATATAAGTAATAGGCCGCTCCAGGTTGTACGTGTATTTTTTTACAAAACAAATGGTAGTCGCATCAAAAGAAGCTATTCCTGTTTTTGCATAAGCAAGCGCAGCAATATCCAGCATTGATCCTGCTTTAACTAATACCTGGGAGAGTATGGCAACAAAATGTCCGCCGCCGGGATATCCTGGTGCATCACGGTGGTAAAGCGCCATTGCTGTTTGGGCCGGTGTAAGTGCCTGCGATTTGTCATATACATCTTTTACCATTGCAAAAAATGCTGATGAATGATCAGGGGAATAAGCAGGCGGAGGTTCAAGAGCTGTCCCATTTGTTACATCAGGCGTTATAAGCCGGAGTTGACTTGCATAAGGATTGGTGGCCTGCGGATTGTTTGGCGGTGTAGTTAGCAAGGGGTTTCCTCCTACAAGAGCCTGTACCCAAAAACCAGGACCTACAGACTGCAAAGGATTATAAGGGCCATTCACATTAGCCGAACCATCTGTTGCTGCCCATGTAAATACCCTTGCGGCTACTTCTTTTCCAAATGCAATAGAGCGTTGCAATGTTTCAGCATTTACTTCAGTTGCATAAATAGCCTTCAGTGAATCTTCAAGATTATTAATATGGGCTTTGTTTGCAACAGATGTTGTTGGAAAAAGGCTCCGGTTCATATCAGCAAGGGCTGCATTGGCACTGGCTGCCCAATGGTATGCTTTGCCCGGCTCAGTAGCAGGCATTGTGGGAAAACCATTTAATTGACCTGTGAGTGTTTGATAAGCAGGCATACCCGGCACTACTGATTCGTACGTTGCGATACCGCAATAACCCATTGCACGGTTGGCTGCCTGTGTGCCAGTACCAGCCGCCAGTGGCACACGTAACATATCAAGCTGCATGTTGAGCCAGCTGATAACTACATCTGAAGAAAATGTTTTGGTTTGCTGTAAATGGCCATTTGAGTTTTCTTTCATGGCAATTTGTTCCGGGTTTTCTTCTTTAAGGTCTTTTTTACAGGAGAAATTGAAAATCGACAAAATAACAATCAGCGAACCTAATAAGGCCGTATAGAGCATTTTCTGTTTCATAAATCAAGTTTTAATTGGTAAAAAAAATTGTTTGATGAATAAAAATACTCCTGGCAATTGCCCACAATATTTTATTTCGACAACAGGTACAATAAGAATGATACTAAGCAGTATAATAAAAGGGTATTCAACCGAAAGGCGACGAATGACATTCATCGACAAAACACGTCAATGGTCGTTTTTTCATTTTATTACTAAAATGAATGAGTAGCTTTAAAGGAGTAACATTTTTAGTGAGTAAGGATTTGCAGATTTTATTGCAGCATTTATTATCTGATTAATAAAAAAATTAACCTAAACTATTTTTATGAAAAAGATTATCATCTTCCTGCTAAGTTTTTGGTTACTGAATCAAACAGCTCGATCACAGGGTTGCATTGCAGTTCGTAACATTGCTGGTTTTGGCCAGTACAACCTTACAGATAATGCGTTTTCAACTGCTGACTGGCAATTGAATATCAATACCCGTTACTTCAGATCTTTCAGGGACTTTAAAGAAAAAACGGATCAAAAAACACTGAAACAAAATGAAGCAGTTGTCAGGTCTTATTCTATGGATATCTCAATAAGCAGGATGATGAAGCATGGCTGGTCGTTGAACCTTAGTCTGCCAATAGCGTCAAACAGCAGGGAAGCTTCAGTAGAGCATGGCGGCCCCAACACAACAAGGCATACCACACGTTCATTTGGTATAGGCGATATTCGCTTTACTGTTTACAAATGGGTATTAAAACCAACCATAAAACAAAGAGGAAATATTCAATTAGGCCTAGGTCTGAAATTGCCAACCGGTGATTATAAATACCAGGATTTCTTTTACCGGAATGATTCAACAAAAGTGCTTTCAGCAGTAAATCCTTCCATTCAATTGGGTGATGGAGGTACCGGTATTGTTACGGAGCTGAATTTATTTTATATTTTAAATAAAGCAAGGACCATCAGTTTGTATGGTAATTTTTATTACCTTATAAATCCGAGGGAACAAAATGGAACAGCATTTACCGCAGGGAAAATACCGGCCCATCTCGATAGCCTGGCAAATAATATTGTATTAAGTGTACCGGATCAATTTTCCATAAGAGCCGGTGTTAATTTCAATTTGAAGCGATGGATGTTTTCTGCAGGCATAAGAAATGAAGGCTCACCTGTAAGGGATATCATAGGCGGTAGTGGGGGCGTTCGGCGTGCAGGTTATAATTTATCAGTAGAACCGGGTATTCTATATAAAATGAAAAGAACTACCATTTATGCTTTTGTTCCTTTTATTGTAGATAGGAAGATCAGTCAGAATGTACCGGATAAATTTAAAACAAACTACACGGGAGTATATACGGTAAGCCCGGGAGGGTCGGGAAATTACCAGTTGTTTGCCGGAGTTTTATTTAAGTTGTAATTTTTGCAGATCAACATTGACAAGCAGTAAGTATAAAATAGCCTGATGACACTGAATAACTTCATATTTTCCAATCAACCCAAAACCCGGTTTGCACGGCATCTTGCACTATGGGTTGTCTTTTGTGTATATTTTTTTATTGTCAATTTTGTTCCGGTGAGTGTTGCTGATTTTTTCAACATAAAAACTTATTACACGGCTTTTCACAAACTGATATATATACCTGTCAGTATTTTATCGGCCTATACCACTGCTTATTTTCTTTTACCGAAAATCCTTTTAAAGGGCAGGTATTTCAGCTTTGCCATTTTATTCATTGGCCTGTGTGGCATTAATATTTTCAACGCTTTTTGGATCACAAAACTCTATGTGCTGCTAACCCAGGATGTAGCTTTTAACCAATTGCCAATCCAGGTCAGGCTGTTTCAACCGATCATATATGGATTAGGGTTGGGGACAGCTTCCGGTGTTTTTTCCGGCGTGGCCCGCTTGCTGAAAATTCATTACCAGGAGCAAAAAGAAAATGAGCGATTGGAGAAACTAAAGATCATGACTGAATTAGAAATAATCAAAACCCATTTTCATCCGCATTTTCTTTCTAATGCACTGCAGAATATTTCCCATCTTATCCGCAATCAGTCGGCAAAGGCGCCGGATGCAATACTAAAGTTAGCAGACCTGCTAAGTTTTTTCTTATACGAAAATGAAAAAGAGCGGGTGCCACTTAAGCAGGAAATGCAAATGGTGCATGCATATCTTGAGCTGGAAAAAATATTTTACGGTGATCGCATTGTTATCCATTTAAAGGAACCGCAGGGAAAAAATGATATGCATATAGCTCCATTGATCATTATTTCTATTATTCAGCATTGCTGTGAACAATCTTTACTTTCATTGCAGGAAAAGCTGGTTGTTGAGATCGATCTGAAAACACAAAATAATCATCTGGAATTTTTACTTCACTGTAATGGATATTATGAGAAGATCAACGGAACTATGCAACAGAATTCGGGGTTAAAACAGGTAATGAAAAGAGTGGAACTGTTATACCCGGGTAAACATCAAATGGAAACTCACCTGAAAAACGGTATGTTTTCTTTGAAGATCTTTCTTGAATCTGAAAATATACCTGCAACACGCATTGATAAAACTGAAATGGAATTATTGTATGAGCCTGCATGATTTCATATTTTCTGATAATCGGTGGTACAGAGTTTTCCGCCATGTATGTTTTTGGCTGGGATGGTTTTTATTTTCGGGGATTGTCCAGTTAACTATCTTTATACCCGGGGTGCCTGATGATATTTTGGAAATAATTTATGCCCAATTTTTAAGATCACTTAACCGGTTCCCGGGCATTTTTTTATTTTGCTATTTTGTTGTTTATTTTCTTGTGCCACGGTTTGCACGAAACGGGAAACTACGGCAATTAATAATTGTGTTTTTATTTTCCTGTCTCCTGTTGTATTTAGTAACATTTATTTGGTTTCGTTATGCCAGGGTTGATCCGGCTGTCGAGCGTTGGCCTGATTTTGTGTTTTTCTTCTTTAGTTTTTATTCAAACATTAATTTTACCGGTGCCATTTCTACCGGTTGCCTGATGCTTGCAATAAAGTATTATAAGAACTGGTCGATAAAACAACGCCGGTCAGCGCAGCTCAACCGTGAAAATATACAAGCCGAGCTTCAACTGCTAAAAGCACAGGTACATCCGCATTTTTTATTTAATACACTCAATAATATTTATTCATTTGTATTAACCAAAGACAAAAGTGCGGCTGGGCTGGTAGATAAATTAGCAGGCATGATAGACTATATGCGAACTGAAGGAGAAAACTCATTTGTACCTTTAGAAAAAGAATTACAATTGATAAATGATTATATCGGGCTTGAAAAGGTTCGTTATGGAGACCGTCTCGATTTGCTCGTGGAGATAAACGGAGCTTGTGAAAACAAAATGATCGCACCTTTGCTGATGATCCCTTTTGTTGAAAATTGTTTTAAACATGGTGCCAGTATAATGCGGGGGCAGCAATGGATAAAACTGCGTATAAATATAAGTGAAGAACAACTTGACTTTAAACTCAGCAATAGCAAACCAACGGGCACAAGCGGCACGAATAATAAAAAAGGGATCGGGCTTGTCAATGTGCAGAAAAGGCTGCAAC
>JANNBU010000050.1:0-4929 GCA_031385805.1 Ferruginibacter sp. | reverse complement strand
CCGCAGCACCGTTAGTAGGTGCCGTTACTACCCTGCCGAATGAAGCATTCTCTTCATTCACTGCAAGCGCAAAACAACTTACCCAATCTAAGATATAATTGAACTGGCTTCCACCCTGTCGTATTGCATGTATCCAGCCGGTATAATCTTTATATTTGCTGTCTTTCAATAATTTTTTATTCAACGAATAAGCCCTTCTTTTTACCTGCAAACCACCCGGCAGGTAACCTTCCGTTGCACAGCCGCGGTAAATACATTCACGCATTACACGCCAGATATTTAAGATCATTTTTTTTACATCCGCTTCCGGGTGCCATGCCATTTCATTTTCCATAACAACCTCGCTGATGCTCATGCCGGTCTTACGGCACCAATGCAACAGGTCATTGGCTGTGTTTACAGGAAAGGGAAGTACCGTTGCTGAGGATGCATCCAAAGACAGTTCGCCTTCCTTTTGAACAAATCCACCACCAATGGAATAATATGTTTCAGCTAGTGTATCTCCATTTTTTAATTCCACCAGGAATGTAAGTGCATTGGGATGAAACGGCAATGATTCTGAAAATAAAAATTCTATATCTTCTCTCGGATCAAAATCAATTTCATGCCTGGCGCCAAGCACTAATTTCTTCATCTGTTTTATATCATTGATCCGGGCATCAATACTATTTACATCAAATGTTACCGGGTCTTCCCCACATAAGCCGAGTTGAATGGCAATATCGGTGCCATGCCCCACACCGGTTTTGGCAAGTGATCCATACAATAAAACTTCCAACCTTATCACCTGGTCGAGTTTATCTGCTTTCCTTAATGAATCGGTAAACATTTGTGCAGCACGCCAGGGGCCAAGTGTATGGCTGCTGCTGGGACCGATACCGATCTTAAACATATCGAATACTGAAATTGCTTCGTGGCTCAAATTAGTAGATTAAAAAAGGCTTTGATAAAATAATCAAAGCCTAAATTAAATAAAATAAAACGTTTATTGGACATCTAATAAATGGATATCAAATTTTAAATAAGAATTGGCCGGTATTACTACATTTCCATTCCCGTCTGTCCTGTCAACTTGCCCATAACCCAATGACGGTGGAATATAGATAGTCATTGTTCCCCCGCTTTTTATCAGTGTTAATCCGCGTTGCCAGCCAACAATCAATTGGCCTAGCACAAAACTTATCCCGGAAGCGGAATTATTTGAATCAAAAATATAACCGTTCGACAATAAACTACCGGTATAATTTACCGTTATATTTGAACAAACAGCGGCTTTGGCCCCGGTACCGGTATCGGAAATTGCATAGAAAATTCCCATGCTATCATTTGCAGCTATTGAGTTTGCAGTGATATAATTTTGCAGGGTGATAGAATCGGCAAGCGGTACCGTTATATTGGAAACGGTATAATTGCATTTATTTCCATCAGATTTTTAACAGGAAACCAGGAATACAGGTAAGCTTAGAAAAAGAAAAAACCATTTTTTCATTTTGTTGTTTTTATTTTAAGATTAAGAATGTATTGATTATGTTGCTTCAGGTTTGTGTTGCCTGCTTTTTAATTCTAAGTAAAGTTGTTCATTCATTTCCCATTTAAAATGCATGCGGAAATAAGAAAAAAAGAGTATGGTAATTACCACCGCAATGATTAAAGTACCTAATACACCCGATGCAGCCTGGGAAATTTTGGTATACCATTCAGGCGACAACAAATAAACAGCGATCAGTGAAAGAATGATCGGTAACCCGAATAACATCGCCATGGGTAATCCCCTTCCAAGTTTACTCAGGAAATGACTTTCTTTTTCCCTTACCATTTCCCAATGTTCCATAAAATCTATTTCTTTTTTCGAAAACATGCTGCAAAATTAGTGCAATTGACTTTATTGCTTTGTTATTTTGTTAATATCATGTAGGTTTGTCTATAGTCTATAACAAATTTCCTCAATGAAAATAGAACAACTCATCGTTCAACAGCTTTACAACAGTAAAAGAGTTACCCTGCAGGATATCGGAACATTTATTTTGTCCGGGGATGTACAGGTATCTTTTGAAAATGATAAAGATCCGGGAATGCCTGCGAATGCTGTGAGTTTTGAATTTAATAAAAAAGCCAGCCCAGATGAGGACCTTATAGCTTTCATTGTTTCTCAAACCCGTAAAATAAGGCCATTAGCATCTTCTGATCTTGAATCTTATTCAATACTTGCAAAACAATTTCTCAACA
This sequence comes from Ferruginibacter sp., assembly GCA_031385805.1. Lineage (GTDB taxonomy): Bacteria > Bacteroidota > Bacteroidia > Chitinophagales > Chitinophagaceae > Ferruginibacter. The sequence goes on along the minus strand of JANNBU010000050.1, from coordinate 2,703 downwards.
TTGGAAAACCATTTCCTATTGAGGGGCTGGGTGTTTTGCAAAAAACGCAGGCAGGTGATTATGAATTTATCCAGGGCCATACAATCAATGCAAAACTGGATGCAGCCCCTGCCCTGCTCAAAGAAAAACGCGATGAAGAGATCAGTTTTTCTACACCACCAAGAGAACAACCCGGGAAAAAATGGGTATGGCTTTTATTGTTATTCCTTATCGTAGCAATCCTGGCAACCCTATACTATTTTCTAAAAAATGATAATAAGGATAAACAGGCTGAACAGATTATTACTACAAAAGATACAATAACCAAACCTAAAGACACTGTTATAAGATCAACTGTGGTTATACCGGATACAACAGTTGCACCGATGATCACTCCTAAAAAGGACGGCTACACATTCAAGGTAGTTATCAAAGAATTCAGGAACAAAGATGCTGCGGAAAAATTTTATACGAAGTTTACCAACTGGGGTTATAAATTTGTACTGTATACCACCGACTCTGTTACTTATAAAATTGCGGTACCATTTACCCGCCCGCTTTCGGATACATTGCGTGTTAACGATTCTTTACGGGTGTTTTATAATGCCAGAACTTATGTAGAAACCAATTAACTCCCTGTAACATGAAATCAATGCTCAGGAAAAATATATTTTTTATTTTCTGGATCATTGTATTGTTGGATATTATTGGATTGACCCTGAACCTGACCATCGCTCATTTTATCTTTAAACCCTTATTGATGCCGGTTTTAATAATAGCAGTAATGTTATTATCAATAAAAACATCCGGCAGAATAAAGATCATAGCGGCATTGTTCTTTTCATTCTTAGGAGATGTTTTTTTATTGTTCGAATATAAGGGGCCGATATTTTTTATGCTGGGATTATTTTATTTCCTGGTAACACATATTTTTTACATCGCCTGGTTCATGCAACTCGGAAAACCCGGAACTTCCACCATCAGAAGACATCCATACCTGGTTATCCTCATTGGGTTGTACACAATATCATTATTATATTTTTTAATGCCCGGTTTAGGCGACCTTAAAATACCGGTGATCATTTACGCATGCATTATCAGTATTATGCTCTATTTCAGCCTTCGGTTGCCATATCGTATCAGTAAAATGGCCCGTCAATTATTGATAACCGGTGCGCTTTGTTTTGTGATCTCTGATACTTTGCTGGCGATCGATAAATTTTACAAACACTTTCCTTTTGCATCCATCCTTATTATACTCACCTATTGCCTTGCACAGTATTTTATTGTAAAAGGATTCATAAGAATTCGCAATTAATTGTTTAACTGGTTTACTTTTACATGCGGAACGGAATCTAAAAATGATCCATGGAATATATTGACTATTACAAAACCCTGGGCCTTTCAAAAACAGCTACGCTGGATGAAATAAAGAAAGCATACCGGAAACTTGCCCGAAAATATCATCCCGATGTAAATCCGAATGATAAAGAAGCTAATAAAAAATTCCAGGAAATAAATGAAGCCAATGAAGTGCTTGGCGATCCTGAAAAAAGGAAGAAGTATGACCGGTATGGTAAAGACTGGCAGCATGGAGAAGCGCAGGAGCAGGCAAGAAGGTCATATCAGCAGCCGGGCAATTTTGGCGGCAACCAATATTCAGGGAATTTTGATGACGGCAGTTTCTCAGATTTCTTTTCTTCTTTGTTTGGAAATACCGGCAGGCAAAGCAAAGCAAACCAGCGTGGAGAGGATCTGAGTGCAACCCTGCAATTAAATTTAACAGATACATTCAAGACACATAAAAGGACCATTACCATCAATGGCAGAAATATCCGCATCAACATACCGGCAGGAGTTGAGAACGGGCAGGTTTTAAAACTGAAGGGGCATGGAGATCCCGGCCGAAATGGCGGTTCCAATGGCGATCTGTTCATTACATTCTCAATCATTAACAACACATCTTTAAAAAAAATGGGCAACGATCTGTATTTAACTCAGGAAATAGATTTGTACACTGCTATACTTGGCGGCGAACTAACCATTGATACCATGCATGGAAAGATAAAACTGAAAGTAAAACCCGAAACACAGAACAATACTAAAATAAGGGTAAAGGGAAAAGGTGCGCCTGTTTATAAATCCGAAGGGCAGTTTGGAGATCTGTATGTTACTTATGCAGTTAAATTACCGCAAAACCTGACTGAAAAACAACGGCAGCTTTTTATGGAATTGGCTAATGGTGGATAAGAGACGACTCTTAAAAAAAAGATGTCATCTCTTCTCAGCAACAATCGCATATACCATTGGTATCTTATTACCCAAATGTTTTATCCTGAATTTCCCCGTTTCAAATTCTTCTGTTTGATTAAAACAATTATAAGGCGAGTAATCGTATTCATTAAAAATATTTATTTCCAATCCGTGCTGAATTAAACTGTTGAGTACTTCACTGATGCTGTGGTTCCAGGAAACGGTTTCAGATATTATCGGTGCAGACCTGTCGGCATAAGTGCCGGTAACTGTTTCAATGATGGGATCACTTTTCTCATACTTATAAATGATCTTTTCAAAATCATCATCGAACATCCATACTACGGGATGAAAATCTGCAAACACAAATTTGCCACCCTGCTTTAAATATTTTGAAACAATTGTTGCCCATTTATCAATATCAGGCAACCAGCCGATGGTGCCATAACTGGTAAATACAATATCAAATTG
>JANNBU010000042.1:0-9779 GCA_031385805.1 Ferruginibacter sp. | reverse complement strand
CGTTCCTCGCAATGACGTTTATATAGTTTTAATTTTATTTGATCCCCAATTTCAACAACAATGTTTTATCAATTGCTTCTTTAGGTACAACAAGGCTGATGGTATTTATTGCAAAATATGCTTCTGAAACATTTACATACCCATCATAAGAACCCGATACGCCCCATGAATTTTTTACAATGAAAAATGTTTTCCCTTTTTTCGATTTTTCAATACCGGTTATATGCATCAGGTGATCATCCTGTGTTGTTAAATTTTCATACAGTTGTTGGCGTAATGATACAGTCCATGGAAGTTCATCTGTATCTGCCGTTACAGGTATATTTGTTTCCTGGTCGGCCCTGTTTACAAATAATCCCAATCCACTGTTACCAATAAATCCGCTGTTACTCACATCTGCATCCCACATAATGGTATAACCTTTACCGATCGATTTTTTTACTAATTGCATCATTTCATTCATTGGAATATTATAATAACTTCCATTGCTGAAATTATCGGGCACTTCCAGGATAAATGATGAATAAAAAGGATGATCTGTAAAAGAAGTAATGTTTACATAATCACTGGCCTTAAACTTTAATACTTCTGCAGCAAAAGTTTTGGGGGTATATTTTTTATTGCTTACTTCAAATTCCGCAGGCGGTGTTCCAATGTTCTCATTCAATAATTTTTTATACCCATCGAGCCAGGTAGCTGCAATGGGCGTTGATGCAAGTGCACTGTCAAGATATTCTTTTAAGATGATCACCAGCTTGGCATGGTTAAAAGATTTTTCATCCGGGCGTAATCCACTGAATACAGATTCGGGTATGGCGCCATAAGTTGCAATAGACCTGATCACATCGTGCCCCAGGCCACCTTCACCAAACTGTGCTTTTCCCATGCGGTGAATATAATTCTTCGCTTTTTCGATGTACATATTATACACTGAGAACATTTCACTAAGATCAATTTCTGCTTTATTATTTTTCATGAACTGGCTTTCCAACAAAGAGGTAGTTGAAAAACTCCAGCAGGTACCGGTTCTTGCCTGGTCCTTCACAGGAGTGGCGTTGTTATTTTTTTCTACCGTAAATCCGTCTGCCTGTTTCTGTGCCTGTTTCTGCATCATCGCTTGCTTCCTGCCTTGTGAAAACAAACTACCCGAAACAAACATGGTTAATAAAACAATCGATACAATTTTCTTCATGTTCATTTTATTTTAAAAATTTATGGTAGATTCAAAATTATCAGTATTAACCCCTAGTTCCGATGCTGCTGCATTGCTTACCCGGATGACCAACCCAGCATTCTGTTTCAGATCAGGGATCAGGTCAAGCACTTTTGCATAAACAGACCGCTGGTTTGAAGGATTTGTAATTTTTACAATGCTTCCCGGTGGTGCTGAATTGGTAAGGCAATAATATTTACCATCTTCCCATCCACTCGTACTTTTAAAAATTCCAGCCTGGCCTTTTTCTTCAGCCGTATTGGTTTTGCTGCTGACCTGCTTTTCGTATAATGTTTTAAAAATACCAGCATTGAAATTCTTCCCGGTAACATTAACCGGCTCTTCTTTTTTAACTGGTTTGGGTTCTTCCTTTTTTACAGGCTCATTTTTTACAACTTTATCAGCTTCCTTCTTTTCAGGCTCAATTGTTTTTGGAATTTCTTTTACAACTGCTTTAATTTCTTCCGCTTTACTTTCATTAATGACTTCAGTTGGTTTTGTTCCAGCCTCTTTGCTATACCCTACTATTAAATTGGCGCCTTCACTTACCCCATCCCCGGAAATTTTATTCCACTTCTTTATGTCATCTATCGTAATATTTTCATAAAGCTTACTGATACGATACAGTGATTCCTTCTTTGCTACTTTATGATAGATGGGATATAAACTTTCCTTTTTTGCAGGAGCTGTTGATTTTGGTATCGGTTCTGCTTTTACTTCAGGCTCCTTTTTTATTTCAGGCTCTTTCTTCACTACCGGTTCTTTCTTTAGATCAGTTTCTTTTTTTTCAGGTGGCGGAACTGTTAATGGCGCCATCGTTGTTGTAGCAGGTATTTTAATAACCTGGCCTACAGACAAACTGATTCCCACTGCTATATTATTGTAAGTTGCCAGTTCCCGTGGATGGATATTATATAAACGGGCAAGTGAATACAATGTTTCCTTTGGCTTCACAGTATGTGTTTTTTGTGCAGTTGCAAACAACGGCACGAAAAAGAGTAATACGATTAAATTTTTCATAGATAAAAATTTATTGCTGCAAAGATGCAGAAATAAGTTGGTTAACAAAAGCCTCATGCCGATGTAATATCCGTAATCGGCCAATAAAAATTGGCCTCAACGGCTATTCAATCGGCATTTTACCATATAAGTTAAGAACAATTTAAAAAATTTATTTCGGTTCACTTGTTAAGAATACGCCAGCCTTTTGGATAGTAATTATTAATGCGGTTTGGTAGTATTTTTACCCAACCCAATGCTGCCTGTTGATATTTTATCAGTACCCAACCTTTTAGTGTGGTATCAATGAACAGGTCCTGCCGGCGAAGGTATTGAAGCGCTGTTTCCATATCCACATCTATTGATGCTACTGAATCAGCTACAAGGTTGCTTAATGCAAATTCGTGATCGGGTATTAGTTCATTTCGAATGATGGTACCGATCTTTATGCCTGCTTTCTTTATGTATAAAGAAGATTGCAGCAGGAAAATATCATTTAGTATCAAAGACGGAACCGCTATGATCTCTTCCTGCCATTTAAAAAAAGACAGCTCTTCTATATTGTTAAAATATGGTTTGATGATCGCTATATCTGGCTGGGAAAGTAATACCGGTTTATTTTTCAGCCTGCCGGTTTTTTCATTCCTGGCAGTTCCCGGTTTTTTAAATGCAGCAATAAAAAATCCTTCTCCTTTTAATTTATCAGGATAAAAGCGGTAACCATGGGCGTTATGTTCCGGGGAATTTGTTTCAATGATATTCCATTCACTCTGTAATTGAAGTTGGATGCTGGATACCGGATACCGGATACTGGATACTGGATACTGGATGCTGGATACAAGCCAGTCGCAGATCTCTTCATCCTCAGATGCTGAATAAGAGCAGGTAGAATATATAAGAATGCCGCCGGGTTTTAATGCCGGTAAAATATCTGCAAGGATACGTTGCTGGCGCTGGTTGCATAAGTTGACATTATTTAAACTCCATTCATCAATGGCATCAGGATCTTTGCGGAACAATCCGCTGCCGCTGCAGGGTGCATCTACAACGACCAGGTCAAAAAATTCGGGAAGTCTTTGAAAATTTGTTGGATCGTTATTAGTAACAACAACATTTGCAGCTCCCCATTTAGTAATATTCTCAGATAAAATAGTAACCCTTGTTTTGATGATCTCATTACTGACCAATAAACTGTTTTCAGAAATGATGGATTGTATCAATGTTGATTTTCCTCCCGGGGCTGCACAAAGATCCAATACACGCAATGGCTGTGAAAGATCGCAGGTTTGTTTGATGGCTTCTTCCAAAAACATGCTGCTCGCTTCCTGCACATAATAAGCACCCGAATGAAACAAAGGATCGGAAGTGAATGACGGACGTTCACTAAGATAGTAGCCCTGGGAGTTCCATTGTACTTTTTCTAATTGATCATTGAATACCTGCCTGCCGGTAGGCAAGGTTGAATATTGAATACCTGCCTGCCTGTAGGCAAGGTTGAATATTTTTTTAGGATTGAGTCTTATAGAAGTTATTTGTTCTCCTGATTCATGTACCTGTTTAAAAGCACTTTCATCAAAGCCTTTTATATTTTGTAAAGAATCAATTAATAGTGATGGCAATTGCAAAGAAATAAATTTTACAGATGCACAAAGATATGCTGTTCAAGTGAGCCTGCCTGACGGTAGGCAGGTGATACAACGATGATGAGTTAAGGAGCCTCACCCCAACCACTCTCCGAAGGAGAAGGAGAGCGAATGGGTAGTTTGAAATTTACAAATTATTTCCGAATCAATTTCCGCTCTGATCTCCTCCATTTCCCTCCCCTTCGGGGAGGATAGGAGGGGCTTTTCAGGAGAGATGGAGGGAACCTACACAGATTTTATCTCTGCAACCAGGTCCTGCAATACTTTTTTTGCATCGCCAAACAACATAGAAGTTTTTGGCTGAAAGAACAATTCATTTTCAATGCCGGCATAACCGGGTTTCATGCTGCGTTTGTTTACAATGACATTTTTTGCGAGTTCAACTTCCAGGATAGGCATGCCGTATATTGGAGATGCAGGATCATTTTTTGCAGCGGGATTTACCACATCATTTGCACCGAGTATGAGTACCACATCGCAGGTTTTAAATTCATCATTGGCATCTTCCATTTCAAGGAGTTTTTCATAACTCACATCAGCTTCGGCAAGCAATACATTCATGTGGCCGGGCATACGGCCCGCCACCGGGTGAATGGCATATTTTACTTCGACACCTTTTTCATTTAATACTTTTTCAAGTTCATGACAAGTATGCTGAGCCTGTGCTACCGCTAACCCATAGCCGGGAACGATCATTACCTTATTTGCATAACTCATTACCATGGCAGTATCTGATAAACTTATTTCTTTATAATGTCCTTCGGTTTTTGATCCTCCTGCAACCGCATTGGTTTTATTACCAGCACCGAATGAGCCGATCAATACATTTGTCAATGAACGGTTCATGGCTTTGCACATGAGTATCGTAAGCAATGTACCCGCTGCACCAACAAGGATACCACCGGTAAGCATTGCTTTATTATCATACAGGAAACCGCCACAAGCCGCAGCCACACCTGTAAATGAATTGAGCAATGAAATTACCACAGGCATGTCTGCGCCACCGATAGGCATCACAAATAAGATACCGTAAACAAAAGCAAAAAGACCGATCAGTATAAAAGGAAGGTAAATGGTACCCATGGTTGACCTGTAAGCGAACACTGCAGAAACAATAACCAAAACCAATACGATCATATTTACAATATGCTGTCCCTTGAAAGAAAAATCTTTTATCCTGCCATTTAATTTACCCCATGCAATGATGCTGCCTGTATAAGAAATGGTGCCAATGATCGCACCCGCCACAATGGTTATATAATGACCGGCAGTTGCAAGTTCGGCAAATGGCACATCAGGTGAACCCTGGTGCGCTTTATGAATGTGATAGAATTCTGCTGCAGAGATCAATGCTGCACATGCGCCGCCCATACCATTGAACAGGCTTACCATTTCAGGCATGGCCGTCATCTTTACTTTTTTTGCAGAGAGTGTACCCGCAATTGTTCCGATGAGCAAGCCGGTAAATATCCATATATAATTGTGTAGTTTTTGTCCGTCTTCTTCGTATAAAAAAATGGTGGCAAAAATAGCAACTGTCATTCCGAATGCTGCAACTAAATTTCCTTTGCGTGCTGTTGCGGGACCGGATAACATTTTTAAACCGAGAATAAATGTTACGGAAGCAATTAAGTAACAGATGGTGAGTATGTGTTCGCCCATAATAAAATGTATGATTTATGATGTGAGATGTATGATGTGAGATGTATGATTATTAGAACGGTATATCATACATCATAAATCATACATCATACATTTGTCTTATTTTTTCTTCTTAAACATTTCCAGCATCCTGTCTGTAACCACAAATCCTCCCACCACATTCAATGTTCCCAATATCACAGCAAAAAAACCAAGTGCCAGCGCCAGGTAGTTATCTGTTTCTGCTTTGCCCATTACAATGATAGCGCCAATGATAACTACTCCGTGAATAGCATTTGCACCACTCATCAATGGCGTATGCAATACACTTGGTACACGGCCAATCACTTCAATTCCTACAAAGATCATGAGGATGACGATGTAGATGATCTGTTGATTTTCAGAAATCCAGTTTAAAATATTTTCCATAATTTTTATTTCAGTTTTAATTGATCGCCGACAGGGTTGTAAGAAATTCTCCCTTCTTATTAACCGCCGACAGGCCTGCCTGCCGGTAGGCAGGGTTTGCAACCGCTGTCGGGGTTAAGCGATCAAACCCTTAACCCGTTCATTCGTTATCTCTCCCTCATGTCCAATACATGTTCCCTTAACCAGGTCATCTTTAAAATTTAAATTCAATACTCCCTCTTTATTGATGATGAGTTGTAAAAAATTAAGGATATTCTTTCCGTATAATTTACTGGCATCACTTGGCATTGTTGAAGGAAGATTTGAATTTCCAACAATACTCACGCCGTGATGATTTACTGTTTCATTGTTTTTGGTGACTTCTGTATTACCTCCTGTTGCTGCAGCAAGGTCTATGATCACAGAACCTGTTTTCATCACAGCGATCATTTGTTCTGTAATAAGTATGGGTGCTTTTTTGCCGGGGATCTGTGCCGTGGTTATTATTACATCAGCTTTTGCAACAGCCTCGGCGATCCTTGCTTTTTGTCGTTGCATAAATTCTTCTGTTTGCTCTACCGCATAACCTCCGGCTGCACTTGCATCGGCAGCGCCTTCCACTTCAACAAATTTTGCGCCGAGGCTCATTACTTCTTCTTTTACAGCGGGCCTTGTATCAAAAACTTCTACGGCAGCACCTAATCTTCTTGCCGTAGCAACTGACTGTAACCCCGCCACACCGGCACCGAGTATTAAAACCTTTGCAGGTGGAACTGATCCTGCCGCCGTCATGAACATGGGAAAATATTTTGGAAATAAATTAGCCGCCAGCAATACTGCTTTATAACCGGCAATATTTGCCTGGCTGCTCAGTACATCCATGCTTTGAGCCCTTGTTGTTCGGGGTAACATGTCGATACTAAAAATGCTGAACCCTTTGGCCGCCCATTCTTTTATCATGGCAGCATTATACAATGGCTGAAACAACCCGAATAAAATTTTCGCTTTGCAATGATTTATATCTGCAGTACTGAGGGGATTGATCGATAAAACGAGGCCGGCTTTTTGTAGAATATTTTCCCTGGTATCGATTGCAGCACCTGCTTCTGAATATTTTTCATTTGTTGCAAAAGCTTTTTCACCTGCAGCTTGTTCAACAAGGATATCTACATTCCATTTCTTTAAAACAGCAACATGCTCAGGTAATAAGGATACTCTTGTTTCAGGGGCTGGTTCTCTTAATACGCCAATTATCATACGCTAAATATAGCTCCGAAGTTAGGGAAAATTAAAATCTGATATTGAAATGCTGTTTAATTTTAAAATCAGGATTTATAAAAACAAGGCCAATAAAGAAAAGATCGATGGTAAGTGTTACAGCAGGATGTTGCTGAATTTCAGTCCATGCCTGCTCCATTTCAGTACTCCAGTGGATATCATCAAAAATCAACATTGTTGATGAAGTTGAAACGTTAAGTAGTTGGGCAAAATATTCCAGGGTAGGTTGTTTGCGATGATTGCCATCTACAAAGGCGAGGTCAATTTTTTTTATTGATGCAAGAAGTGCAGGTAATGTTTTGTCGAAACTCCCCTGCAAGAGTTTTATATTTTTCAATTCCAAACTTTTAAATTGTTCCTGTGCTATAGCTGCTATAGAACCTGCACCTTCCAGGGTATATACGGTTGCCTGTTGATTCCCTGATGCCAGGTAAGATGTAGTGATGCCAAATGAAGTTCCCAGTTCTAAAATGTTTTGTGGATTGTAATATTTCACAACCCTGTAAAACAACCGGGCATACTTAGGATGTTTTAATGAGGAAGCTGCTATTTTATGAACGATCCTCCTGTTTGTTTTTATAACTGCTGAGCCTGCCCCAAAATCCTCTACTGTAATAATTTTTGCATTGCGCAACAATTCCTTTCGCTGTTTTTCAATGCGTTCATAGCAATCATATTCATTTTTATCATTCAACACATTTTTTATAAAATCAAAAACAAAAGGAGAATGTACGCCGTGTCCTTTAGCACTGGATGCATTGATATAATAATGAATGTATTTTTTTGTTAGTTGAAATGCTGAATACAAAGTAATAAGAAATAAGAAATGTAAAATAAGAAACCTGCCTGCCGGTAGGCAAGGTAAGAAAGTTGAAACTTTATGCTGATCTATCTTTTTTCCCAGGTTTGAAAACTATATGCGTATGCATGTTTTTCATCTGCTGCAAAATCGATATGATCTTTTAATTCCCATTTCGTTTCATCAATAACAGGAAAAAAAGTATCCCCTTCCAATGTTACATGTACACGGGTCATGTAAATCCTATCTGCAATCAATATACTTTGTTTATAAATTTCTCCACCACCGATGATGAATATTTCTTTGCAATTGGTTGCTGCTGCCTGCTTCAATGCATCATCTAAATTTTTTGCAACCCATGCATTTGCTGCTTTCCAGTTTTCCTGTTTTGTGATGACAATGTTTACACGACCCGGTAATATTTTATTCAAGGCTTCAAATGTTTTGCGTCCCATCACAACCGTCATTCCCCAGGTTTTGTTTTTAAAAAATTTCATATCGTTCGGTAAATTCCAAAGCAATTGATTATCCTTGCCGATGGCGTTATTGGTGGAAGCTGCGACGATTAATGAAATCATAATAAGAAATAAGAAAGTAAAAATAAGAAATAAGAAAGTTAGCAACTGTAATAGTTCAAAGATAATTTTGGTTTCAACCAATGAATCATTTCCTATTTACACTGTTGTATTTAACCGACATGCTGGTTTTTTCTTCTAAATTTGTATTTTAAACTTTCTTATTCCTTATTCTAAACTGCAACCGGTGCCTTTATCACAGGATGAGACTCATAGTTTAGCAATTCAAAATCCTCAAACTTAAAATCAAAAATATTTTTAACCACCGGATTTATTTTCATCTGCGGTAATGCAAACGGTTTTCTTGTAAGCTGAAGATCTGCCTGTTCAAAATGATTCCTGTATAAATGCACATCACCAAATGAATGAATAAATTCTCCTGGTTCCATATCACATACCTGTGCGATCATCAAGGTGAACAAGGCATACGATGCAATATTAAATGGCACGCCCAAAAAAACGTCCGCCGAACGTTGATACAACTGACACGAAAGGCTGCCTTTAACTCCCCTCTCCTTTTGGAGAGGGGTTGGGGGTGAGGCATAAAACTGAAACAAACAATGACATGGCATTAATTTCATTTTCGGAAGATCTGCAACATTCCATGCACTGATGATCATGCGCCTGCTATCGGGATTTGTTTTTAATTGTTTGATAAGATCAGAAACCTGGTCAACTTCTACCCCATCTACTCCTTCCCAACTGCGCCATTGTTTTCCATACACGGGGCCAAGATCACCGTTCTCATCTGCCCATTCATCCCAGATCTTTACATTGTATTCTTTTAAATAAGCAATGTTGGTATCTCCTTTTAAAAACCAAAGCAATTCATGAATGATACTTTTTAAATGTGTTTTTTTGGTGGTAACCAGGGGAAACCCATCCTGTAAATTAAAACGCATCTGGTAACCGAATACACTTCGTGTTCCTGTACCGGTTCGGTCACTTTTATCAGTACCGGTTTTAATGATATGTTTTACGAGATCTAAATACTGCTGCATGGCTGCAAAGTAAGTGAAAAGTGAAAAGTGAAAAGTGAAAAGTTATTAAGAGATGCCGCAAATAAAAATTACTGCCACTGATTCACTGATTAACTCTTGATAATTTTTACATAATCAGTGAATCAGTGGCAAAAAAATCAAATCAAAGCTGCTTATTGGTATGCCGTACAAGAGTGCGATGCAACGATGATGCCCAATGATCCAATGCCGGCAACATCAAAC
>JANNBU010000445.1:0-6739 GCA_031385805.1 Ferruginibacter sp. | reverse complement strand
TGATTGTATCCATCCTTTATAAGTATTCCAGATGATGGCTTCACTGGTTGGACGGATGATCAGTTCTTCTTCGAGTTTTGCATCCGGATCAACCATTAATTTTCCTTTGTTATCAGGATCGTTCTTTAAACGATAGTGTGTAACAATAGCACATTCCTTTTCAAAACCTTCTGCATTTTTTTCTTCTGCTTCAAATAAACTTTTGGGAACAAACAAAGGGAAGTAAGCATTCTCGTGCCCTGTTTCTTTAAACATGATGTCTAATTGTTTCTGCATGTTTTCCCAAAGAGCATAGCCATAAGGTTTGATCACCATACATCCACGCACTGCTGAATAGTCTGCCAGTCCGCCTTTCAATACAAGATCGTTATACCATTGCGAATAATCTGCTGCCCTTGTTGTTAGTTCTTTGCTCATAGTTCTTTTTAGCTTTTAGACTTTATTTATTAGCGTGTGTTTTTAAAATTCAGATACGGGATACAAGATACGGGATACCAGATACAGGTTTTTACCTTTGTAAAACACCTCAAATTTCTTACGACGCAACGATCCGGTATCCTGTATCCTGTATCTGGTATCCAGCATCTTTCATTTAGGACATCTTTAACATCATTTCTTTCCTCAAGTTCGTCTTAGTAACGAAGCTTTTCGCAACTTTGTATTAACAATCAAAACTGCACAAAAGTAGTAACTTCATTCTATAATCTTTTTAAACGCCCTGCTATGAACATTAAAATTTTACTTTTTGTATTGTCTGCAGCCGCAATAAGCAGTTGCAACACCGCTTACAGGAACGGACAAACTCCCGATGATGTATATTATTCTCCTACCCGTGTAGTTGAAGAAAACAACCAGCGGGACCGGGTTGAAACGAAAAAGGCTGATTTCGAAGAACGGGAAATACGAATGGCTGCTCATGACAGGCGCTGGCGTGATTTTGATGACGATTATGATTACAGGTATGATCCGTATAAATATGGTTACAGCTATGGATATTATTATAACCCGTATTATTGCCATTACCCGGTTTATATAACCAATGTACCTATTTCAAACCCGAAAAATACAGTGCCCCGCATGATCAACCTGGGTAGTTATAACAATACTACTTATGGTGTGGCAAATACAAAATATGGCAGTAATAACTGGAAGAACCCGGTGCGGTCATATAATAACAGCAATAACAACAGTTCTTTTATTAGAAGAATTCTTACAACTCCTTCCAATAGTAATTCATCCGGTAACAACAATACAAGAAGTTATACACCATCTTCGGGCAGTAGCAGTTCGGGGTCATCATCCGGTGGCAGTTCAGGCGGTTCTGTAACAAGACCCAAACGCGGCGGGTAGGAATGTTGTTATTTACCGCCTTCGACAAGCTCAGGCTGACAGTAGTTTGTCATGTTGAGCAATGTCATACTGAGGCAGCTTATCGAAGTATTGTCGAAACATAGACAAACTACGGATTATTATTCCATTCATGTCGTAAATAAAATTTTCTAAGATCAACTTCTCACTGCAACTGCAGCATAATATTATTGTATGAAAAAATATATACTCCTCTTATTTATATTCATCTGCGCAAATGCATTTTCACAGGTACCCGAAGACGCTTTGCGTTATAGCTGGTATCCACAAACAGGTACAGCAAGAACGATGGCGATAGGTGGTGCCATGGGATCATTGGGTGGAGATATTTCCGCAGCTTTTGTAAATCCTGCAGGTATTGGTTTTTTTAAAACAAGGGAATTTGTTTTCAGTCCGGGATTCATGTTAAATAACAACAAAGCAAATTACAGGGAGACGACCACCACCGGAAAAAAAAGCAATCTTAACCTGGGAGCAACGGGCTTTATATTCGGATCGGTGAGCAGGAATAAGCCCGCTAACAGCAATGCGCTTAGCATCAGCGTTAACCAGTCGGTTAATTTTAATAACAATTTACATTACAGCGGGTATAATAATTACAGTTCATTCAGCGAACAATTTGCAGAGGAATTTGCAAAGAGCGGTTATAGTATCGATGATGTACTCAATAACAATTCAGTTTTACCATACAGTGCTGCAGTTGCATTATATACTTTTCTCATAGACACAGCTACCATCAACGGGCAAACAGTTGTAAAAGCAGCACCCGAATATTTATTGGATTCGGGTATGGCATTGCGGCAAGACATGTATAAAAGAACGGGCGGCGGCGTATACGATTTTTCATTGACCTACGCACACAATTCAAAAGACAAGATACTCTGGGGTGTTACACTTGGAATTCCTATTGTTGATTATAAAAGCAATACTGTATTTACAGAAAATGATACTTCATCCAATATTTACAACCATTTTAAATCATTTACATACAATGATGATTTTACAACTTCCGGTGTAGGGTTTAATTTAAAACTGGGTGCCATATACAAACCAAGAGATTACATACGTTTAGGCTTAGCCGTGCACACACCTACCTATATGTTATTAACAGACAAGCGTACCACTAAGCTTACTACCAACTTAGAATCTCCTACCGGTGCGCCTGAAACATATTCTGTGGGCTCGGAAACATTTACCAATAACCAGGCCGGTGAAAATAAATACTCACAAACTTCTCCCTGGAAAGCAATCATAAGTGCTTCTTATGTTTTCCGTGAAATAGAAAATGTAAAAAAACAACGAGGGTTCATTACGGCAGATATTGAATATGTAAATCATAAAGGCAGTCGATTTAAAACTGATAATGAACAACCCACTGCCGGGGAAAAAGCTTATTACAAATCATTGAACAATGTGGTAAAGCATGAATACAAAGGCGCTTTCAACTTCCGTGTTGGAGGCGAATTAAAGTTCAATATTATTATGGCCAGATTAGGTTTTGCATATTATAGTAATCCTTATAAAAAAGAAAATGCAGATGGATTTAAAGAAAGCCAAATGTTATTAAGCGGAGGGCTTGGATATCGCAACAAAGGTTTTTTTATCGACCTTACTTATGTACATCGTATAAAAAAGGACGTGAATTTCCCTTATAGGTTAGAAGACCGTGTAAATATTGCACCGGCAACTTTAAATCAGAAACAAGAAAATGTGGTTGTAACTGTAGGATTTAAGTTTTAAAGTGCAAATGTAAAGACTAATTCAATCTTTAAGGGGCTTCTTCCACAAGTCACAAATATTTCTTCGAAAATCTGTGGTATTTAATCTGTGAATATCTGTGGGAACAAAATTAAGTACTCATCGAAACCTGGTTGAATCATTTACCCGGAATGTTTCCCCGCAGATTTACACAGATCAAATACCGCAGATATAAGATGATTTCAACACATTTCTACATCTTCATATCAGCACATGATCTAATACAATTTGCATATCAGGTGCTAACCATGTAATAGATCTATCCCGCATAAACCAGGTCATTTGCCGCTTGGCATAATTACGGGTGTTTTGTTTTATCAGTTCAACAGCTCTTTCCAAAGAATATTTTCCATCAAAATGATCAAAAAGTTCCCTATAACCCACTGTTTGAAGGGCATTCAGGTGTTTGTAAGGCAATAGTACTTTTGCTTCTTTTAATAATCCGGCTTCCATCATACTGTCAACCCTGGTATTGATGCGTTGATATAAAATATCTCTTGCTAACTCAAGCCCGATCATTATGATATTAAAATCACGTTGCTTTTTTTTCTTTGATTGAAATGATGTGATCGATTGCCCGGTAGATAATTTTACTTCCAGTGCCCTCATCATGCGTTGTGGATTTTCTATTTCCCCTTTGATAAAATAATCATGATCGGTATTTTTTATTTGTTCCCGCAGCCATTGAATACCATTATTATTGTAATCGGTAACGATCGTATTCCTTATTTGTGGATCAATAGCAGGAATTTCATCCATGCCTTCACAAAATGCCTTGATATAAAGCCCGGTGCCTCCAACCATTACTGCCATATCATTTTTTGAAAAGATAGTTGAAACAGCATTCAATGCATAGGTTTCGAAATCTGCCGCAGAAATATCATCCTGAATGGAATGGGAATTAATAAAATAATGATACACTTCGTCCAGTTCAGCTGGAGAAGGTTTTGCCACACCGATATTCAGTTCTTTAAAACACTGGCGGCTGTCGGCAGAAATTATTTGGGTGGAAAAATGTTTGGCGACCGCTAATGCTATGGAAGTTTTACCAACTGCGGTGGGCCCGGCAATGATGATGCAAGTCTTCTTCATGTATGAGTTTTGAGTTTGTGAAGAACTCTTAACTAACGAATATGTGTGATGTATGATGTGTGATGTATGATGTAGGGTCTATGACATTTGCAAAATCTCTCAAATCATAAATCATACATTTTTAAAATCCATCGTTGGCTTCATCCGCCACTGCATCATCTTCAGCCTCCGCCGTTTCGCCTTCTCCCTCTTCTCCTTCTTCTCCAAAACCATCTTTCAGCGCTTCGGGTTGCAGGTCATATTTTTCTTCCATTTCTGCCAGGCGGCTATCAACAAGGCCCTTGGTACCATATTGTGAAGGAGGAATTCCTTCTGTGCGTACACAGTTTGGATAGGTAACTTTTGCATTTTCTTCCTTATCAACATTAATAAGTTCTACCATAAAATGCCAGTTCTTATTAAAGTCGTATTCATATACAAATTTCTGGTTGGGATCACGGATCTCACTGCCTATGGCAACTTCACTCATTAAAAGCGGTTCTGCTTTATAATCCTTGTCGTATTTCTCCAAAGAAATTTCGCGGCCACGCTGCCAGCTGTCATTGCTGCGGTAGAAAGTAGCTTTGTGTTTATTGTCAAACTCAAAACTTTTTAAGATTGCAAGGTGTAGATCATGAAATGTTTGCGTGTGTTTTATAGTCACATCGCGGTAAGTACTTTCATCTTCTTCCCAGTATGCCCGGAATTTTAGTATTGCCATGTGACAAATGTAGGTATTTTTTGTAAATGGCTAGTAGGGAATGGCTAGTGGGATGGTTTGTAATAGTTGGAGATTATAAATTAGCTGGCAATTCTGAAGTTTAAAATTTGTAAAATTTAATGATGATCAAAGAAAATCGATCTACACCCCCTACTAGCCATTCCCCACTTGCCACTAGCTACTACCCACTCCCAACTCTTTAGCTTTCTCCATCATAAACTTATGCGCCGCATCATACTCATTAGGTATAACCCCATCAAGTATTGCTTCACGAATTGCATTTTTAATAACCCCCACCGTTCTGCCGGGAGGTAAATTAAATTGCTCCATGATCATTTCACCACTGATCGGTGGCTGCCAGTTGCGGATATGATCTTTTTCCTCCACTTCAGTACAACGCTGTAATACCATCTCAAAATTTTCCAAAAAACGTTTTACTTTCTGTTTATTTTTCGACGTAATATCTGCCCGGCACAATGTCATCAGTGATTCAAGGTCTTCCCCTGCATCAAATATCAATCGGCGTATAGCAGCATCCGTTATATTCTCTTTGGTAAGGCTGATGGGGCGGAGGTGCATCTCTACCAGCTTGCGTACAAACTTCATCTTTTCATTTTGAGGAAGTTTAAGCTGGGTGAATATCTTCGGCACCATCCTCCCGCCCACTACTTCATGCCCGTGAAATGTCCAGCCATGACCTTCTTCAAATTTTTTGGTGGGCGGTTTTGCAATATCATGTAATACCGCAGCCCAGCGAAGCCATAGATCATCGGTGTTTTCAGCAATATTGTCAACTACCTGCAGGGTATGGTAAAAATTATCTTTGTGCCCCATGCCATCAATATATTCAGCACCGGCAAGCGCAACCATCTGCGGGAAAATAATTTCCAGGATGCCGGTTTTATATAAAAGATCAAAACCAATAGAAGGTTTTTTACTCAGTAAAATTTTATTGAGTTCATCAGCAATTCTTTCGCCGCTTACAATTTTTATCCTTTTTGCATTGCGGGTGATAGATGATAACGTTTCAGCTTCAATAACAAAATCAAGTTGTGTGGCAAAACGGATGGCACGCATCATTCTCAAAGGATCATCACTAAAAGTCTGATCAGGTGCCAGCGGGGTTCTTAGTATTTTATTTTCCAGGTCCTTTATTCCACCAAATGGATCCAGCAATTCACCAAAGCCTGCCTGTCCGGTAGGCAGGCCTGCCTGTCCGGTAGGCAGTTCCTTTTCATTTAAATTTATTGCTAATGCATTGATGGTAAAATCGCGGCGGTTCTGATCATCTTCCAATGTACCGGTTGAAACGGAAGGTTTGCGGCTGTCGTAGTTGTAGGATTCTTTGCGGGCACCGACGAATTCGATCTCAAAAACCTCACCCTGCCTACCGGCAGGCAGGCCCAACCCTTCCGAAGGAGAGGGAACTGGAGTATTATGAGTACTTTTCGATTCGGTGCTTTTTTCTTTTTGTTGAAGCAATTGAATTTTTATTTGCGCTGTTCCAAAATTCTTGAAAAAATTTACCTGTGGTGCAGGATTGAATTGTTTCGCAACTTCTTCAGCCAACTTAATTCCATCACCAATACAAACAATATCCATATCCTTTGTTTCCCTGCCGAGGATTTTATCTCTCACAAATCCGCCAATAACATAACAGTCCATGTTCAAGGCACGGGCAGCTTCCCCAATTTTCTTCAGGATCATTAACTCGTTTTTGGAGCAATCTATTCGCATACTTCGCAAAGATACAAGATGCAGGATACCGGATACAAGATGCAGGATACCGGATACAAGATACCAGATACAAGATGCAGGATA
>JANNBU010000415.1:0-11582 GCA_031385805.1 Ferruginibacter sp. | reverse complement strand
GTTACTGGTTAATTTTAATGCTGATGATATTTCTAAAAGTATTTTTAGAAAAGTAAATGGGCTTCTTTAAAATATTCCCGCAAATTAACACAGATTGAATACCACGGATTTTAGAAGAAAGATGTATATATTAATCTGTGTTTATCTGTGGTATTTAATCTGCGTATATCTGCTGGGGAATATTTTAAAGAAGCCCATTTACTTTTCTAAAAATACTTTTAGAAATATCATCAGCATTAAAATTAACCAGTAACCCTAATTTGAAACCAGAAAGTTTCAGATAAGTAATTACTTGTTTGTGATGAACATTAAGGAGGCTTTCAACAGATTTCAACTCGATAATTACTTTATTTTCAACCAGTAGATCTAAACGATAACCAATATCTACTCTTATAGATTCATAAACCATAGGCAAGGCAACCTGGGAACGGACTTGCAGATCATCTTTTCCCAATTCATACTGTAAAGCAGCTTCATAAGCAGATTCCAACAACCCTGGTCCCAAATTATTATATACTTTAAAAATACAGCCCCGGATTTTATAAGAAATATCATTTTCTGTCATAAGTAATAATTTAATCACTAAATTATTAAAAACTACTCCCTCCCCGCAGATATATACCGGTGATTTTCCCTGAAAAAAAACGTTTTTTTAACCGCGTTTAACTGAAGATATTTTAATTTTCAGAAAATGTTGTTCAGAAACTGCCAAATCTTTAAATTATTTTTTTATAAGAATAGCAACAGTGAGCCTACACACACAGATCAGTTTGTTTTCTTCATTGTGAATTTTTATATCCCATACATGTGTAGTCCCACCGGTATGCAATGGAGTTGCCGTAGCAATAACGAATCCTGATCTTACACTGCTGATATGATTGGCATTGATCTCTAAACCAACACATATATATTTTACTGGATCAATAATGAGATGGGAACCGATGCTTCCAACTGTTTCGGCCAGGGCGCAACTGGCGCCTCCATGCAACAATCCATAAGGTTGCTTTGTCCTTTCATCCACCGGCATTTTCATTTTCAGAAAATCGGGGCCGATCTCCATCCATTCCATACCCAGGTGGTTAGCCATGGTACCGGGAGCAAGGGACCGAAGGTCATTTAATTTAATATCCTTATTAAACCAGATCGTGTTGTTCAAATTATTTTTTTGAGATCGTCTTATTTACAGCATCGGGTAAGAATTTAGAAACTTCACCTCCGTTCTTCAGTACATCACGTACAAGCGTAGATGCAACGGATGTATATTGTGGAAGACAGGTAAGAAAGATCGTTTCAATATTAGCTGCAATACTCCTGTTCATATCGGCAATGGCTTTTTCGTATTCAAAGTCGTTCACATAACGGATACCCCTTAAAATAAAATTTGCCCCAACCTGTTTACAGCAATCAACTGTGAGGCCATCATATACAATGGATTCTACTTTATCATTGCCCTTATAAATTTCCTTTAACCATTCCAACCGCTGCAGTTCACTGAACATGGGTTGTTTATTTGTATTTCTTCCGATACCAATAAACATTTTATCAAACAATGGCAAGGCCCTGTCTATAATATCGGTATGACCTAGTGTTACGGGATCAAATGTGCCGGGGAATAAGCAAATACGCTGCATGATCGTATTGATTTAGTTCTGTTAATTGTTACAGTTAATTCAACCCCTTCGGGGTTGAGGGATTCGTAAGGCTCATGTCACCCACCGGTTTCACCGGAGGTTATTCATATTAAAGCCCTTCGGGCTATTGTTAACACTTGCACGTACCTTGCATAACTAAAATTCTTTCGAACTTCAAACCTCCTATCGGCAGGCAGGCTTCAAAATCGTTACTCTCCGTTCTTTCCTGCCAAAAGGTACAACACTGCCATCCTCACAGCCACCCCATTCTCTACCTGTTGCAAGATAATAGATTGAGCGCTATCTGCCACATCACTGTCTATTTCCACACCACGGTTTATAGGACCGGGATGCATGATGATAATTTCCTTATTGATGGAATCCAACATTTTCCTTGTAACACCATAAGCCAGGTTGTATTCACGTAAGGAAGAAAACAAAACCTGGTTCTGCCGTTCCAATTGTATGCGTAACACATTGGCTACATCACACCATTGCAAGGCTTTTTTCAGATCATATTCTACCAATACACCCAATGCTTCTTTGATATAAGTGGGAATAAGTGTTGGCGGACCTGCCACCATCACTTCTGCTCCCATTTTTTTCAACAAATAAATATTACTCAATGCAACCCTTGAATGCATAATATCGCCAATAAGCACAACTTTCTTGCCTTGCAGTGAACCGGCTTTTTCAATTATCGAAAATGCATCCAGCAATGCCTGTGTAGGATGTTCATTGATACCATCGCCGGCATTGATGATGGCTGTTCCCGGTAAATGTTTTGATAAAAAATGCGGAGCACCACTGGCACTATGCCTCATCACAACCATATCCACTTTCATGCTTAGGATATTGTTTACCGTATCCAGCAACGTTTCTCCTTTTGATACAGATGAGCCCGAAGCAGCAAAATTAATGGTGTCTGCGCTTAATCTTTTTTCAGCAAGCTCGAATGATATTCTTGTACGGGTAGAATTTTCGTAAAATAAATTCACGATCGTTACATCACGTAATGACGGAACCTTTTTGATCTGTCGTTGTAATACTTCCTTAAACTGCGTAGCTGTTGATAAAATGAGTGAGATATCTTCCGGTAAAAGATCCTTAATGCCCAATAGATGTTTGGTAGATAGTTGCATTAAGGAGCGAAGCTAAAGAAAAAAACCGATACAAGATACCGGATGCCGGATAATTTAGATGCCGGATGCTAGATACTGGATAGTATTAAAGATTCGAACCGATATCCAGAATCCAGTATATAGGATCCAGTATTTAATATCTTACTTATACTCATATACTACATAACCCCAGGGTTCTATCTTCCATGGTTTATTGATCAGCTTTTCCCTCGTACCCATAAATATATTGTAAGGATTGCCCCACAAAGACCTGTCGGTAATTTTTATTGTTTGATCGACGGCAGAAAGGTTAAGGATGACCAATACTTTTTTACCTGCCTTTTCTCTTACAAATGAATAGAGGGCTTTATCATCCCCACAATTAATTTTTCTGAATGATGCATTTGCAGCGAGTGCAATATTTCGTTTACGAAGATCAAGCAATGTTTTATAAAACTTAGCCCGCTTAAATTCCTTAAAGACCATCGCATCTTTTTCAAAAAACTCCAAAGCCCTTAATATGGGTTCTTCCTGGCCGCCATAGATCAATGGAACAGATCTCACCATTGTTTGTGAGAATACGGCGAAGGGTGCATGAACAGGCCCGGGGAAGGTCCCAAAATCTGAATGGTTCCAGCTGTTTTCATCATGATTGCTTGTGAAATACATTTCAATTGCATGCTTAGGGTATGCGGTATCGTACTTTAGCTTTATACTATCTATCCCAAATGCCGGCCGTTCTCCTTTTGCTATTTTTTCCATCATGTGAAACATATCCCAGGGATACGTTGCATCAAAACCACTACTGTGCAGGTATGGCTTATCTCCTTCTGCAAGCATGAAAATATCCTTTTTTATTTTCTTTAACTGCCCGTTACATTTTTTCCAAAAAGACCCCGGAACATTCCAGGCAACATCGCACCTGAATCCATCTATGCACGTTTTTATCAGCCAGAATTTCATAGAAGCGATCATACTGTCCTGCATAATGGTATTTTTAAAATCCAATTGCCGTGTATCTGTCCAGTCGAATGGAATTGCTGGTTTTCCACTGCTATCCTTCACAAAAAAATCAGGATGGTCTGTAAGCCACCTATGGTCTGCTCCTGCATGATTTGGCACCCAATCAATGATCACTTTCATTCCCTTGCTATGGATCGTTTTTACCAGGTTTTTCCAATCACTCATCGTACCAAATTCAGGATTAACAGCCGTATAATCAGCAACCGCATAATAACTTCCCATTGTTCCTTTACGGTCTAATTTACTAATTGGATTGATCGGCATAAACCAGATCGTTTGAACACCCATTGCTTTTATACGGTTGAGGTGTTTTGCAAAAGCATTAAAAGTTCCTTCTGTTGTAAACTGCCGCACATTTACTTCGTAGATATTCCCCTGCATGATCCAGGCGGGATGTTGCTGACTAAAAACAGTTAAGGTAACCGATACGGTTAGGACAGAGAGGATGAATATTTTTTTCATGAGAATGATTTTTAATTGATGCTGGATACGGGATACAAGATGCCGGATACAGATGCGATACTTAATACGATATGAGGAGTGTCTTTTTCATTGTACATTTTTTATTGAACCGATTAGGTACAAGCTGCAAGATAAAAGTGCAACGTTCAATCCTGTATCCGATATCCTGTAGCGGCATTTTAATATAACACAACCTCTTCCCTATCCCACTCCACTTTTACCTTCTGTGAAACTGCCGTATCGATCGCTTTGCCACAATAATCAGGTTGTATGGGGAGTTCACGGTTGAACCTTCTGTCGACAAGCACACATAACTCAACTTTTTGTGGGCGACCGAAATCCTGCAATGCATCCAATGCAGCACGGGTTGTTCTTCCTGTATATAATACGTCATCGATCAATATCACTTTTTTCCCTTCTATTGAAAATGGTATATCCGTATTGTTAGCTACATGTAATTCTTCGCGGATATCATCCCTGTAAAAAGTAATGTCCAATATTCCATATTGAATTTTTTCTGCCGGGCAAAGAATCCTGATATGATCAATGATCTTTTGGCTTACTTTAATACCACGTGGTTGTATACCGATAAAAACAACTTCTTTCAGGTCATCAAAATTTTCTACCAATTGCTGGGCAAGACGCTTTATTGTTAGGTTAAGTTGTTGTGATGAAAGTAAAATTTGCATACTAATAATTGAACGGGTATGATCAAAGATAGAAGTTTATTGGTTTATTCGTTTACGGGTTTATTGGTTTATTAGCCCGTGTCATCCGTAGGATCAGGAAATAAAAAACCCCCTTGCGGGGGCTGGGTGTATATCAGATAGGGTTAATAAACTATTTACCGCCTTTCAGTTCTTCCTGCAATTTGTTTAATGTATCCCAATCTCCTGATGCGGCTGATTTAGCCTGCTTTGGCCATGTTGCAGGATCATGGATATCGAATTTGTTGCCGGCAGTTTCCAATATCAATTGCAATTTTTTGACAGAACATTTAGCGAGATCCTTATAGGTGTTGATATTTTCTTTATTAAGTAAAGCAGCAACCTTTTTACCTATTCCTTCAATTTTAGTAAGGTCATCGGCCTGAACGATTGCTTTTTCTTTTTTTACAACTTTGGGTTTTGCAACGGTCGTTTTTTTAACCGGGGCCGGAACGGTTAATACACAATTCTCAACGGAATTGCCAAACACATCGGAGAATTTTTTTTCATTGTAATCGTTCACCCATCTTCCATCGTTCAACAGATAACGATACTCATAGGTTTTTCCTGCAGTTAAAACAAGTTCGGCTTTCATAGATCCGTCTTCCTGTTTTTGCAGGTGAATGCCTTCTTCTATATTCCAATTATTAAATTCTCCTACTAAAATCCCTTCGGATGCATTTGCAACAAATTCCGGGGCTAATGAAAACAATACTTTCTTTGTCATGATCGATCTCGCTTTTAAATTTTACGATATTTATTGGTTGTTAATACTGCAAAAATAAAAAATGTAACCCGATCGATTATACACATAGTATTCACACAATTACGGACGGGTAACGCATGATTACGCATTCTCTCATAAATAACAATATATTTTTTTGTGAAAAAGGTTTAAAAGTAAGAAAATGTGCAGAAAACACTTCACTGAAAAAAGGTTTTAAATATAAAGCTAACAAAAACAGGTTGCAGCGTTGCAACCTGAAATTATAAAATGAATTAGATAGATTACTTCTCATTCATAAAAGGATACTTGTAATCCACCGGCGAATTAAACGTTTCCTTAATCGTTCTGGCACTTAACCAGCGATATAAATTCAATATTGAACCTGCTTTATCATTTGTTCCGCTGCCTCTTGCGCCGCCAAATGGTTGCTGACCTACCACTGCACCGGTTGGTTTATCGTTGATGTAAAAATTACCGGCAGTGTTACGTAATTTATTTGTTGCAAGTTCTACTGCAAAACGATCCTGTGCAATTACTGCGCCCGTTAATGCATAAGGAGATGTACTGTCAACCAATTTCAATGTTTCTTCATACTTATTCTCATCGTAAATATATACGGTGAGTACCGGCCCGAACAATTCTTCGCACATGGTTACATATTGCGGATCCATTGCCTCAATAATGGTTGGTTCAATAAAGAAGCCATCTGTTTTATCGCACTTGCCTCCTACCCAGACTTTAGCATTGCTATCTCTTTTGCGTGCGCCTTTGATATAACTCTCTAATTTATTAAAACTTTTTTCGTCAATAACTGCATTGATGAAATTGGTGAAATCTTCTACTGTTCCCATTTTCATCGTCTTCACTGCATCCACTAATTTCCTTTTTACTTCTGCAGCAAGATTGGATGGAATATAAGCACGTGATGCCGCAGAACATTTTTGCCCCTGGTATTCAAATGCACCACGGGCAAGGGCTGTAACAACTACATCGGGGTTTGCAGATTTATGTGCAATAACAAAATCCTTTCCACCGGTTTCACCAACAATGCGTGGATATGACCTGTACATTCCCATATTCTTACCGATCGTTTCCCACATTTTATTAAAAACACCTGTACTACCGGTAAAGTGTATGCCCGCAAAATCCGGATGATTGAAAACTACTTCCCCGATCGTTGGGCCATCAATAAAAATAAGATTGATAACACCATCAGGTAAGCCGGCTTCTTTTAAGATACGCATGAACATCTGTGCGCTGTAAACCTGTGTATTGGCGCATTTCCAGATCACCACATTGCCACACATGGCGGCAGATGTTGGCAGGTTACCACCAATGGCAGTGAAATTAAAAGGCGTTAATGCAAATACAAATCCTTCCAATGGGCGGTATTCCATTCTATTGTTCATGCCTGCACCACTGATCGGTTGCTGGCGATATATATCACTTAAGAAATGAACATTGAAACGAAGGAAATCTATCAACTCACATGCTGCATCTATTTCTGCCTGGAACGCATTCTTACTTTGTCCAAGCATGGTAGTACCGTTGATGTATGGACGATATTTTCCTGCCAGCAGATCAGCAGCTTTTAAAAATATATTGGCACGGTTCTCCCAACTCATATTTGCCCACTTGTCTTTTACCTTCAGCGCTGCATTGATGGCTTTTGTTACATGCTTTGCTTCCCCGATATGGAACTGGCCAAGTAAATGTTTGCGTTCATGCGGCGGACGAAGCTCCATAGTTTTTCCTGTACGCACTTCTTCATTTCCGATATACATTGGCACATCGATCTTATTCGCTTTCAATTCCTTTAAAGCGGCTTTTAGTGCAGCTTTCTCGGGACTACCGGGAGCATAACTTAAAACGGGTTCGTTTACTGGCATTGGGTAATAAAAATCTCCGTATTGCATAAAATTTATTTTTTAATAATCAATCAGTTATCCAAAATACTACTCGTATTAATTAGTTTAATAACTCTGTGAAATCATATCCAAATTCAGTGTTTAGAGCTGTAATAAAAGAAAGTTCTGATTTATATTTTTCAAAATACCCTTTTATTTTTTCGATTGTATAATTACCTGCCGAAAAATGATCTTTCATTCTTTGTACATGTTTACTGCGTTCATCAGATAATTTTGGATGATTAAGCCCTAAAAAATCAATAAAATCTCTTGCTTCAACATCATTCTCATTCTTTTCAAAGAAAATATTATTACTGAATCCAATTCGGACATTTAATTCCTGTTCGTTCTGATAAAATCTATTGTGAAGGAAGGATGCAGCAATGTATTTTTCATCCTTCTTATATTTGTTAGCTGTTGTTATAACCGCATAGTAATTATAATAATTATCAGCAATGGTTCCTTTTTTTGCAGAATCAAAATGCTCAACATCGACCTGATCCAATGGTTGCAAGTACTTTTCTGTATAAGCGCAGTAGTTTTTTTGCTCTTCTACTAAAAGGTTTTTAAGATTTGTATTATCTCCTTTCAGTTTATAAACAATACCTGTCGTAAGTATTCCGGAATCTGCTCTTTTTGTAAGAAATTTCATTTTAGTTAAAGTTGTAAAGACTTCCTATTTTTTCTATTTTATGAATTAATTCCTCTTTTTCCTTGTCACTTGAAGTTTTTATCAATTTCTTTTTAAGCAATATATATTGTTCCCACATTTTTCTTCCTTCTGACCCCATTAAATTTTTTAATTCAAAATCGCTGCTTAAAATATCATTAGGATCATCCCCTACTGGTGAAATGCCGTGTCTCGATGAAACTGAATAATCTTCATTCCAATCTAAAATAATCCTTTCGTAAGGTTGAAATTGAGCCGCGATTATTGGATTATGAGTAACAAAGAATGCCTGGGTATTATTTTGCCCTCTTTTATCAATAAGAACTTCATTATAGGTTTCTACTAAATCAAATAGAAAGTCAGGGAATAAACTATTTTCTGGCTCATCGACTAACAGAAACCCTCTGTCAATTTCACGATTAAAGTATAAAGAATAAATGTGTCCCAGTCGAAAAATAAAATTTTTGATTCCAGAGCTTAATTGATTGTACGGAATTATTTTTTTGCTATTTACCAATCGGGTATATGCAAGCAAATTGTCAGTCAATTGATAAGGATTACTAGCTCCTTCAAAATCAAACTCTAAACCTGCCTTGTTCAGAATTTTGTTCCATACTCTGGCGGTATATTCAAGAATTTTGGGATTTACAGAATCAAATTCCTTAATCAGGACATCCTTTGTTTTTATTATGTTTTCAGGAAGATTTTCATATTTATCTCTTTCTTCTGCCCTTCTTCGCAAGTGATAAATTAATAATTTCCAAAAAATATTCACCTTATCGGGTGAGACTTCTGCATAAAAAGGAAAATCCTTTGATAAAGACAATGCATCATTTACATTGCTATCTGGAACTCCTTCCTGCCCCATCTTATATACATTCGCATTACCATTATCGGCAGGACTATAAATTAATAAATCTTTAGCATTATCCTTTAATAAAAATTCACTAAGAAACTCTTCATAGAGAGTGGATTTCGTGAATTTTTTATACTTTTCGTTAGTAGTGAATTCAGAAACTGATTTTAAAGAAAGCAGCTCTTGAATTAATTCTATTTCTTCATTTTTACCTACATCACGAAGAATAAAACTATTTCTATCGAAATGAAAAATTAAATAATTATCATTTTTATGAAAAATTTTAAACACAACTTTAGCTCCTTTAACTAATGCTGGAGTGCCAGACTCGGATTGAATAAAATTTCTAAATACATTTGTAAAAAGCCAATTGATCATCCTCAATAATTTACTCTTCCCCGTTCCATTACTTCCAATAAAACATATTTTATTCAACGGTTCCCCTGTTTCAGGATTCGTAAAATCAAATTCTACATCCTGAAATTGCTCAAAATCTTTTATATATATTTTACAAATTTTCATTGCCAAAATTTCAATTTAAAGATAACTAAGAAAAGCTAAATAGTATTACTGAATTTGAACGGAGCGTCGCCAATGTCGCTCAATCAGGGAACAACTGCCAGCTACAAAATGCTAAGAAACATTCTCTTTTTCACTCATCAAATAAGCTTTAATAAATCCATCCAGTTCTCCATCCATCACCGGCCCTACATTTCCTACTTCATAATCGGTGCGGTGATCCTTGATCATTTTGTAGGGATGAAAAACATAGGAACGTATCTGGCTTCCCCACTCTATTTTTTTCTTTTTGCTGTTGCTGGCATCCTTTAATTCATTGCGTTTTTGCAATTCTATTTCATACAAGCGGCTTTTGAGCATTTGCATGGCCAGTTCCCTGTTGCCAAGCTGGCTCCTGTCTTGCTGACAAACAACCACAATGCCGGTTGGAATATGTGTTAGCTGAACTTTAGTTTCTACTTTGTTTACATTTTGACCACCGGCACCACCACTGCGGGACGTTTCCATTTTTACATCGGCAGGGTTTATGTCGATGTGAATGGTATCATCTACCAACGGATATACATTGACCGATGCAAAAGAAGTGTGTCGGCGTGCATTGCTATCGAATGGAGAAATACGAACTAAGCGGTGAACGCCATTCTCTGATTTGAGGAAACCATAGGCAAAATCGCCTTCAAATTCGTAGGTACAGGTTTTAATACCGGCGCCATCGCCCCATTGCCAGTCAATTTCAGTTACTTTCCAGCCTTGTTTTTCGCCATACATGCGGTACATGCGGGCAAGCATTTCGGCCCAATCCTGGCTTTCGGTACCACCTGCACCACTGTTGATCGTTAACACGGCAGGCAATTCATCCTCGGGTTCGTTGAGGGTGCTTTTAAATTCTGCTTCTTCAATTTTATTGATGGCATCATTAAAAGCTTCCTTCACATCATCCTCAGTTGTTTCCCCTGCTTTCCAAAAATCAAATAGTACGGCAAAATCCTCCACCGCAGTATTAACCGAGTGGAAAAGACCTATCCAATACTCATTTACTTTTATTTCCTTAAGAATAGAAGTTGCCCGGGCATTGTCGTCCCAAAAACCCGGTGAAAGTGAAAGTTGTTTATCGTTTGCTATTTTAGCTTGTCGGTTAGCGACGTCAAAGAAACCTCCCCAGGACCAGGACACGGTCTCTCATAGATTTAAGATGTTCGATTGTCATGGAGCGAAGATAGATTAATTTGGGGATTTGGAAATTTGAAGATGTTTGAGGTTTGAGGTTTGATGTGAGATGTTTGATGTGAGATGTTTGATGGAGTATTTTTTGATTTCGTATATTTAATTGTTATGCTCCACCCTAAATGCAATCCATATAATGAAAATAATCACGTGGAACTGCAATATGGCTTTTCGCAAAAAAGCTGAACTTATTCTAGCTCACAAGCCTGATATTTTAATTGTTCCCGAATGCGAACATCCTGACAAGTTACAATTTGGTCCAACTATCCCAATTCCTACTGATATGCTTTGATTTGGTCACAATAAGGAGAGAAACATTGAGATATGATTCTTTTCTTATAACTTTTTATCGCAGAGATAGCAGGTTGATCTTATTAAGCGTCACTTATTAATTGAATATAAATTCGCTGAAACTGTTTTGTTCCGGGTTTCAGAAATCTTTTATAATGCACCTGTTTTCTTACTTATTTACCATTCACCTGGTGCAGCGTGACATTTAGACGAAGGCATAATCTAACGAAAGATGCTTCGTACCCTGCCTACCGGCAGGCAGGCTCTGCATGATAAGACGATTGAGTCATTGCCCATACGCAGCACGTATGGGAATTTAATTTTATTCAACATTTTATTTTAACTTCACCATTGGTTATAACGCTGTAGCAGTCATTATTTACTAAAAGTACCGTTTATCATTTAAAGCCCTGGAAGACTTATTTTAGGTAATATTTTTGCCCG
>JANNBU010000383.1:0-36656 GCA_031385805.1 Ferruginibacter sp. | reverse complement strand
TTTTGCACCGGTAAAATCAACTGCAAAACATAGTTTGCCATCTGCATAACACAAAGCAGTATCTGCTGTTTTTAAATAACTAAGTTGTTGCCCTCTTTTTATCAGCAGGCGTTCTTTGTACTTTGCAGTATTCATCTCCTGTACCAGCTTAAGAATCTTTTCAGAAAAACCATGTTCTTTATTGATGTATAATTGCCGGTATTTTTCAACGGCATACCTGAGTTCGTTTTCATCAATTGGTTTCAATAAATAATCGATGCTGTTCAGTTTGAATGCTTTTAATGTATATTGATCAAATGCTGTAGTGAAAATGATCGGGGGTTTTATATTTACCTGACTGAAAATAT
This sequence comes from Ferruginibacter sp., assembly GCA_031385805.1. GTDB lineage: Bacteria > Bacteroidota > Bacteroidia > Chitinophagales > Chitinophagaceae > Ferruginibacter. Next base: position 36,309 of record JANNBU010000383.1, on the reverse strand, counting down.
CAAAACACAAGCCATCGGCAAGTTGTATATCCATAAAAACAAGGTCAATATCCCCGGGAGAGCGAAAATAATTTACAGCAGATTCCACACTGTCTAACCTGCAGTTAATATTAATATCATCGCTGATATCATTGAGCAGTTTATGCAGCCTGTTTGCAGCCGGTGTTTCATCTTCTATGATTATTACCTGCATATTAATTTTCTATTAAGGGAATGGAAACTGTAAAATCAGTACTGCTTTCCTTTACTTCAACCTGTTTATCACCTAAAAGTTTATAGCGGTTGCGAATGTTATCCAAGCCTGTACCAGTTGATTCATTCACCTGGTTTTTTACCTGTAAATTATTGCTTACAACAATACTTCCATTCATGGTATATACATCGATCTTCAAAGGCTTGTTAGCGGAAACGATATTATGTTTTATGGCATTTTCCATTAATAACTGCAATGAAAGCGGAACTATTTTTTGTTGTAATTTTTCTTCCGGAACACGGATATTGATATCCAGGTTATCGCCAAACCTGGTCTTTAATAAAAAACCGTAAGCTTTCAACATCTCAAGTTCTGTCTGTAAAGAAATACTTTGTTCATCTTTCAGTTCCAGGATATGCCGGTAAACTTTGGATAACTGTTGTACAAAATCTATTGCCTGCTTTGGATTTTCGGGAATGATAGCGCTGAGTGTATTCAGGTTGTTAAAAAGGAAGTGAGGATTTACCTGTGTTTTTAATGCATTCAATTGTGCATACAGGCTTTCACGTTTCAGCATTTCTGTTTCTTCTATTGATTGCCGCAACTGGTTCATGAAATAAATGCTTTCATAAATAGCAATGATCATAATTACACAGAATATTGCCGCTGTATTGGAATTGATAAGTGTTTGAGTACTAAAATGACTACCCTCGTCAAAAAAAACATCATCAAAAAAATATCCAAGCAGGTTATTTGCTATTACAGTAAAAACAAACATGGATACCGACTGAACGATCAAACGCCTCCTGGTATCCTTAAACAATGGATACCTGCCGCGGCTCCAGATAAGGATATACCGGTTACCTAACCACAAAAGGATCGTGATGAATAAGGTAGTAAAATATTTGTCCAGGGTAAAATAGGGGGAACTGTTGAAGCGGCAGCCAAAAAAAACGATGGGCACAATAAAGGCCAAAGCAGGAAGCACAAATAACATGGCAACCCAGTCATTAAATCCTATTTTACAATTTTTGCGTTGCATCGGGTAAAGTTATTGAAATAAATACCGTTAACTAAAGAGATGACAGCTTTCTTTTTTATGCTTTAAGGTTTTAAGAGAAAAGATACCATCTCTTTAGTTAACGGTTATTATAAATTAGAACAGCTTCACTCAAACTGGCAATATTATCTCTGGCTGCTTTTGCTTTTTCTATTGCGGGTGCATATCCTGCAAAAGCTACAGCGGTAACGCTTTCAAATGTTTTATGTGAAACTAAATGAAGTTGCATGTCTTTGCTATTATAAATAAAATAATCACCGGGTTTGCCGGGAGTGCCGGTTGCATAGATAGCTTCTGATCCGTTATAAGTTATGGTGCCCGATGCATCACTTGATTTTTGTAAAAAACACAATTCACCATTGCAGATGACTTTGAAAAAATCTCCTTTGATGCAGGTGAATTTATTTGCATCAATTTCAACCGAAACAAGGTCATTGCCGGTATACTTTACTTTTTTATCATTTATACTCCTGATAAAACTAACCGAAGCATCTTTTTTCATATTGTCTTTAATGAACCCGGTTAAAATTTTATTGCCCTGTAATATAATGGATCCTTTGCTGTATCTTTTTGGGATTTCATTTTGTGCATTCACTTTTGCAGAGAGAAAGATCAGTGCAACGAAAGAGAGCGTTTTTAAGATTTTCATGATCGTAGTTTTAGTATTTAAAATTTTGTTTACTATACAATGCTACACGATCAATTAACAGCAGGCAATCAAAAAGGAGTGAGTTGGGGAAAAAGGGGAGTGGGTTGCTGGATACTGAATACTGGATACTGGATACTGGATACTGGATTCTTGATACTGGATAGTTAGAATGTACGGATTGCACGAACATAACAAGTATTGTCTTTAAAGTCGTTATCCTGGATACCGTTGTAGAAATTCTGGAACCAGGCAAAATGTTCGGCATATTCGGTGCTGCTCCAATAGCTGAACCTTACAAAACTTCCAACCTGGTCTTTGTTTTTATATACCAGGTTCAGTTCATCTATTGTTGGTAAACGCCAATCATCAAATCCGCCTTCACGGTAACCTGTACAAAATTGAATGGCTTCATTCCAATCTGCAGTTGCGGATAGGTCTTTTTTTGAAACGATGAGTCCATGATCATTTGTTTTATTCAAATGAAAAATAATTCCACCCTGGAATTCATCGCCATTATTTAGTTTATTCATAAAGGAAAAATAATTCTTTAATTTAAAATTTTACTATAGCGTACTTCATACTATTTGAAATCTGCGGTCTTTAATCAGTGTTAATCCGCGGGAAAATATAATTTAAAATGAAATGCTGAATCCCCATTTAAATGCCCAGTTATCAATTGCCTTTGGTAAGGCATAATGTCCATACCTATAAAAAACGCCGCCACCTAATCCAATGTAAGCAAGCGAAAGCAGGTTCCTGCGGTATAAATTCTTTACCAGTACACCGGATTCAAATAACCCTTTTTCCGGCACCTTAAAATCAATATTTTTTTGTGCCGATGCATTGACCAGGGTTCCATAAGTAATATTTTGTATCAATAAAATTTCGGGCCTTATGGAAATATTTTTTGGTTTAAATAATAGGTTTCCAAAATTATGTTGCATGAATAAACCGGCTGACTGGCTGCTTACAAATTCATATAAACCAGCCGTTTGAAAGTTATTGGGAACATACACACTTATCTTTCCTGAATGCGTTGCTTTTGTATTGAATAAATAGGAGTAAGGTACATCCCCCCATACCTGGCCGGCTTCAATTTGAAAAGATGTTTGTCCCAGTTTTTTAAAATGAAAACTATGATTGAATTGAATCGCTGCTTTTGTGTAATTAAGATCGCCGTTCAAAAAATCTTTTATTCCTTTCGATACTTGTAATAACAATTGTGTTGTTGCAGGTTTGGTTCGTATTTTAGCCCTGCCCATACGGGTAAAACTTTCGCCATGGGTGAGCCTGAACCCGATACCAAGTTCGGTATTGCGAAACTTCCTGAGATCTTTATTGGTAACAGCATCTTTATATGTATAATCATACCCGGCAGGATTGCGGCGTTCATTCAATAACCAGGCATCTGATTGAAGAAAGGGGAGAAGTTTGGTACTAATATCAACTTTAAATTGTTCAATACTATCCATACGGCTCCTTAAAAAATTTCGTAACGACTGGTTTGAAAATACAGAACCATTTCGTACAAAATAATCTACATTTCCCGGCTCAACAATATCTCTGCAATAATTAAAACGAATGCCTGTATTTGTTCTTTGGTCAATATTTAAAAACATATTGGCTCCGTATTTCCAGGCTTTATCCCGTAAACCATAGCCTGCAAAGCCACCAACAGATATTTTTTTACTGAATAAAGGATTTGTTTGCAAACCGGTTCCCAGCCTGAAGCTTTCATATTTATTGATACCCGAAAGAATGTATTTAAATGGTATATCAATTTTGCCCCATGGAATACCTTCTATGGAAAGGATCTTTATGGCTTTGTTTGCTTTCCCGATCATGTCCTTATACTTTTCCGGCAGCATTTCAAAAGTTTCATAAGTCATTTTACTTTTTTGATTCAATGTATCTGCACGCATTAATTTCCATGCAGTATCAGAACGTCTGCCCGCTAATGGATGATATTCGATCTGTACATCTGAAAAATCGGAACGCAAAAATGTTTTGCTGAAAATGGTATTGGTAATATAACATCGTGTATCCCAATACAACATTACAGAATCAGTTGCAAGGTCTTTTTGTGAAAGGGTGGTATTCAATTGAGCCGGGAACCAATTGCCCTGCACTCTTTCATATTTTTGCTGAAGCCTGAAAGTAAAGATCAATCCTGTTTCATCTGCCGGTGCGGCAATTACATTTTCAATGGCATACCCATCAGAATTAATATAAAGAACACCTTTCAATCCATTGAAATTCTTTCCGGGCCTTGGTTCAAAACTGATGATAAAAGTAGTATCGGTTGAATGTGTCAATGTTTCTGAAAGCCTGAATTTATACATGTTGATACTGCCATCGATCACAGGATTCACATAAGCCCCGGAAGTCATTTGCAAATAATCTTTATAAAAACCAAAGGGTTGAAAATCGCTTCCGGTAATACCAAACTCAGCATTTTTTATACCCGATACTTTTGTTGCCAATACGGTTTCTTTTGTATGATTGGGATAACGAAAAATGCGTTCGGTGTATGACTCCGTCAGCATCAGATAATTTTCTTTGAACCTTTTTGCAAGCAGTGCTCCCGGTTTATCGCCTGCAGTGTCTTTTGTTTTTTCAACTAATTTTTCAACAGATTGTTTTTTTTGCCTGGAAGTATCAGCGCTGTTCATATTCCAGAAGCGGCTACCGGCCGATAATGCAGCAATAGTATATGCATTGTATTTGAAAGCAGGTTTGTAACCCGGATCGTTCTTTTTTTTATTTTGTTGTAGCAACCTGATGATCCGGTGGGCAGGATTGTCTTTTGTTGATATAACAACATTTTTCAACTGGCCTGCCATACGTTCAATAAAGAAGATGAGATTTGCAGGATCGTTTTTCCCTACAGTAAATTCCTTTGTTTTATAGCCAATATAACTGATCAGTAAAGTCGCCTGTCCGGGAAACTGTTCAAGTGAAAAATACCCGTCAATATCTGTAACCGCCCCTTTGTTGGTTCCTTTTATTGTAATACTTACAAAGGCAAGCGGGGCTCTTGAAATCGTATCATAAATTGTTCCTGATATTTTTCCTGTTTGTGCAGCAGACAAAAAAGGAAGCAGTATGATGTATAAAAAAAGGAAGCCGCACCGATGCATTTTATTCAATTGACGAATATATAAAAGAGATGATAAAAATACTGAGTTATTGACAGAGTAATATGAATTTCTTTGGTAATGAGAAATAATTGTAAATACTTATTACGTAAAAACCCTTTAAACCTTTTTTTTAAATAATTGTTATTAACTTTAAGGAGTCATTTTCAATTACCAGATCTTTATAACATGTAGTTTTCCAATTTATCCTTTGTTCAATCCAATTTTACTTATGCTATGTAAAAACCTGTTTTTCATCAATCTTATTTTAATGCTAATCTCTTATATATGAAAATTTTTTTCACAATCATTGTAATGATGTTATCTGCTCATTCAGTTGATGCACAAACTTTTTTAACAGGAAAAAGGGTGATTACATTTTCAGACAATACCAGGGGCAACAGGGCTGTGCCTACAGATATTTATTATCCCGCCAATACAGCCGGCAACAATGTTGCGCTTGCAACTGGTACAGTAAAATTTCCGGTAGTGGTATTTGGGCACGGCTTTGTAATTGGAACTTCATCTTACCAATGGCTTGCCGATTCACTTGTTAAATACGGATATATAGTTGCGTTGCCTTCTACAGAAGGAAGCCTTGCGCCGAGCCATGGTAATTTTGGAGAAGACCTGGCATTTTTGTGCAACCGTATTACCTCTTTGAATGATTCTACAGCTTCATTTCTCTATCAGCGTGTAATAAAAAAAGCTGCTGTTGGCGGCCACTCAATGGGAGGCGGTTCCTCTTTCTTAGCTGCGGCTGGTATAAAACCTTCAATTTATGCACTTTTTAATTTTGCCGCTGCCGAAACAAATCCTTCAGCCACGCAGGCTGCATTGCTAAATGAAAAGGCTTCACTTATTTTCAGTGGCAGTTCGGATTGTATCGTATTACCCATAGTGCAGGAAGCAATGTATGATAATATACCATTTGCCTGTAAGACCTATATTAATATAGCAGGTGGATTGCATTGCCATTTTGCAAATAATAACGCAATCTGTTCATTTGGACAGGTTTCATCAGGCTGTAATACTTCATCTGTCACTGCCACAAGCTTATTTACCAAAACTATTTCTTTACTGTTGCCTTTTCTCGACTATTACCTGAAGGATAATTGTACCAGGGGTGAAGTATTTGTAGCTACATACAATACAATTACAGGTGTTACAAAACGTCAGTCTTGCCAGTCTATCCCTTCATGTGGCCCGGTGCCTGTAACTGTTGAATACTTCCGTGGATATAAAAACGGCAGTTCCCACAACTTAACGTGGAAGGTTAACTGCATTAGCTCCCCAAGAGCCAGTATGAACCTGCAGCGTAGCACGGATGGCAGAAATTTTACCAGCATTTACAGTCTTACCGCAGAAGCTGTCCGTTGCCTGCAACCATTTGATAATACTGATGCCCATCCAATGGCGGGGTTAAATTATTACCGGCTTAAATTAACTGACGCCGATGGTAAAGTGAGTTACAGTAACATTATAACCTTGCTCAATAAAAACAGTAGTTTTGATATAACTGGTATTTTACCAAACCCTGTTCCCGAAAATGGTGCTGTTGTGCTGAATGTAAATAGTTCGCAAAAGAACAAACTACAGATTTTGGTCACTGATGTATCAGGTCGGCAGATTCTAAAGCAAACAACAGAAATAATTGCAGGTAATAATCAAATACCATTAAACCTGGACAAACTTGCTGCGGGGTCTTACCAAATTAAAGCCGGTATAGATGACGGAAATTTTAGGATAATAAGTTTTGTAAAAAAATGATGGGTATTTTTGATTTTAATAGAGGATTACTTTTAATTAACTTTTTTTCATAAAAAAAGCGGTTATTGAACATAACCGCTTTTTAGCTTTTCATTAATTAATTTGCTGCAATTCCGTTGGCCCCCATTGGTAATCCTGTTACAGTTTGAATTAAATTCAAACTGCCATTATTGCTAACAGTGTATGCCTGGATACTTTTAGCTGTACCATTCCTTACATAAAGGTATTTTGAATTTTCGCTAAGTGCTGCATCAACCGGCCCGGCTTCTGTAGTGGCAGAAATGGCCTGTGATACACTGATGCCACCTGTATTGGTAATATCAAATGTTGAAATGTTATTGCTGGCAGTATTGGTAGTGTACGCATACTTTCCATTATTGGTAATTACTACCCAGCAAGCTGCACTTTGCCCGGCCCCAACTGATCCCGCTATTAATGTAATTATTCCATTGTTGCTGATATCGTAAGAGGAAAGTACACTGGCACCTGGCGCCCCGCCTACTGCTTCCGAAACAAAAATATTACCATTCTTTTTTTCGAAGCCGAATGGAGTTGCGCTGGATGAATTTCTTGAATGCATCATTCCGGGAATGCCATATTCATTTACTGTGTAGGTAATAATTCTATTGGTAGCTTTTTCGGTTACTACCAAAACTTTCCCACCCTTAATAAACGAAATTTGTGCAGGGCCGGTACTGGCGGCACTCAATGGCCTTGTTGAATTAGGAATAGGGTATAGCTTGCCGTTGTCTTTTAGTTTAAAACCAGAAATATTGTTCGTACCTCCGCCATTCAATACAAAAACAATATCATCATGTTGTGCGATACTTACCGGGGTCATGCCACCCGAACTAACAGTTGATTTAAGATGCAGGCCGTTATTATTTATATTAAAAGATGAAATGGAGTTGCTGCCCGCATTCACTGCAAGCAAAACCTCGCCTTCATCAGCCAGTATAACGCCGCCCTGGTTGCCTAATCCACCACCACTTCCATTGCCACCCGATGCACAGGAACCTGAATAAGTAAGCATGCCATTTAAAGCACGGTCATACACCAATACCTCATTTCCGGATGTTGCATTCGTTAACGCATACACATGACCCAGGCTTTGCCTTGCCCCTTCATTATTATTTGAAGATTCATCAGATATCGCATCACCAGATGAATTGTCTTCTGACGATAGCTGGTTTTTTTCTTTTTGGCAGGCCGCAAAGAACAACGACAATGAAAATGCCAGTGCCAGAGCTTTGAGTTTTGACTTCATGTTATCAATATTTAAATGTTATCCCGCCGGAATATCCCAACAGGTGTTTACCAACTTTACAGATACTCATTGCCGGCCCGGTAATAAAATGTTTTATCAACGAACATCTCATAAAAGCAGTAAAATGATTTACACAAATAATGCTTGTTTGGTTTTGTAAATAAAATATTTTTTTCTTTAGGCTTTATCGTGCTTATTGTTGTTACATTTGGATAATAAAATATTTTTAGTGCGGGAACAACAAACATATACTGAAGATGAATTGCTGGATGCATTGAAGAATCACAAAAATGAAGCTTATCGTTATTTATACATGCATTACAGGGGTTCGCTTTATAATATCATCTCACAGATAATTCCTGATACGGAAACCGCCAATGATGTTTTGCAGGAAGTATTTATAACAGTCTGGAAAAATATTGATAAGTATGATGCTGCAAAAGGAAGGTTATTTACCTGGCTGTTAAATGTTACCAGGAATAGCGCCATTAACAAAACACACTCAAAAAATTATAAGAACAGTTTAAAAAACGATTCTATCAGTAATTATGTAAATGATATTGATGGAAAAGCAGCTTACCATCAGAACATAAACTGTATTGGGCTTAGAAAGGAAGTAAGTCTTTTAAAAGAAGAATATAAATCCGTTATGGAATTGTCGTACTTCAATGGCTTTACACATGAAGAAATTGCAAAAACATTGAATATACCTTTAGGAACTGTAAAAACAAGGTTGCGAAATGCAGTACTTGAACTTAAAAAACATTTTATATAATATAAATGGATATAAACGAATACATATCATCGGGCATTATTGAAATGTATGTAATGGGTTTGTGCAATGCTGCTGAAAAAGCGGAGCTGGAATCCCTGCGCCGTCAACATCCTGTTTTAAACAATGCCATTCTTGTGTATGAAAAGGAACTGGAGGAAAAGATGCAAAAGGATATTAAACTGCCTTCTGCAGATACAGATGATAACATCTTACAAAGCCTTGGCTCTTTAATGGTTCCTGTAATACCGATTGAGGAAGGAAAAAAGCGAAGCAACCATCTTTCATGGCTCAGCGCAGTTGCGGCAGCTGCTGTTTTACTCCTGCTCGTAAGCGGATACTTCAATTATTCGTTATATTCAAAAAACAAGGAGCAGGAACAGGCGTTAAGCAAAGCCAGGGAAAAAGAAAGCATTGCTACATTGCCGTTAGCTGATTATAATGTACTGCTGGACAAAACCATTACACCTGTTGCAATGTACGGGGTAGGGCTTCATGCTATATGTCGTTGTACTATGTTCTGGGATAAGAAAACGGGAAAGATTTATATAATGATCCATCACCTGCCCGAATCTTCATCGGCAAGGGACTATCAGCTATGGGCAAATGTGAACGGTAAACCGGTTAATGTTGGCATCATAAAAGATAATATCAGGGGAAGGTTTATTGAAATGGGTAATGTTCCCGTTGAAGCCACATCTTTCATTGTTACATTGGAAAAGGCAGGTGGCGTTGATACACCTACTGTTGAAGAGACTTATTTAAGCGGAAAGATATAATGCCTTTTCGCTTGGTAGTTTTAGTTTTATCAGCCTCCCTGTTTTATATGCTGGCACTGTCAACTGAAATTCAGGTAAATTCAGGATATGAAATCAGGGTTTAAAAATATGTGGTCGGTCATCGGGCAATCTTTTTCAGATTTTATTGACAATAAAGTGCTGAAATTAAGTGCCGCTCTTGCTTTTTATACAATTTTCTCCTTACCGGCCATGCTCATCATTATCATTTCTGTAAGTGATGTATTTTATGGCAGGGAAGCTATTGAAGGAACATTATACCACCAGATATCCGGTTTTGTTGGAACAGATGCCGCCATGCAGATACAACAAACGATCCGCAATGCAGCGGTATCGCATAACAGCAATTTTGCCACGCTTGTCGGGATCGTTACTTTATTGATTGGCGCCACCAGTGTATTCAGTGAAATACAGGATTCTATAAATCATATCTGGAAATTAAAAGCAAAACCGCGTAAAGGGAAAGGAGTAATGAAAATGATCATTAACAGGTTGCTTTCTTTTTCATTGGTGGTAAGCCTGGGTTTTATTTTATTGGTGTCGCTGATGATCAATGGAGCAATGGATGTACTCATTCACAGGCTTACCCGTATGTTCCCTGAACTGACAGTTATCATGGTATATGCATTTAACCTTATCCTCACTTTTGGTATAACCTCTTTATTATTCGGAATGATCTTTAAAGTATTGCCTGATGCCCGGATACAATGGAAACATGTGAGGGCAGGGGCTTTTACCACGGCGGCCCTTTTCATGGCGGGTAAATTCCTGATTGGTTATTATTTAGGCCATAGTGAACTTTCTACTACTTATGGTACTGCAGGATCGGCCATTGTCTTGCTGTTATGGGTGTATTATTCTGCCATGATCTTATATTTCGGAGCTGTGTTTACCCATGTGTATGCAGCACATACGGGTTCAAAAATATATCCAAATAACTATGCCGTGTGGGTGCAGCAGATAGAAGTAGAATCTGAAAGATCTATTCAGCAGCAGCCGGAGTCAACAACGGTTATTGAAACACCGGAGAAACCAGCATCAGCATAAAAAAAGAAGGAGCGGATTTCCTGTTTTATATGAATTAAAATTATTCATAAATACAGTTCCTTTCTTTAACTTACTGTTTCAAAGTTCACATCCGCAAAAACCTCCCGGCTTAACTCAGAACATTATACGGTTGATCATTTTTATAAAACAAACCCCTGCACATGAATATTAAAATAAAATTTTTTATTCCGGTTGGCCTTTGCGCCACTTTCCTTTTTATTGCCTGCAGCCTCCATGCACAAACAAAAGCTGTTTCTCTTTCAAATCTTACAGAAGGACAAAAACTCAATGGTTTTAGTGCAACAGCCGTTTACCTGAATGATGCCGGGCAGCCAATGGGCGGGCGTTTTATTCATGAACGCACCCGGTTTACACTTGACCTGCTGCAAATAGAATCCGTACCGCAAACTTTTATTTGGGTAAATACTTTTCCTGTTTCCGATAAAGGAGAACCACATACACAGGAACACCTGTTGATAACCAAAGGAAATAAAGGGCATGAATTAAATACAAGGGAAGGGATGTCGCTTGCCGTTTCCAATGCATTTACATCACAGTTGCATACTGCTTATAATTTTTATACCGGTGCCGGGGTAAAAGTTTTTTACAATCTTTTTGAGAAATACTTGGATGCGTTGTTGTATCCTGATTATACGGCAGAGGAAGTGAACCGTGAAGTGCGTAACTGGGGTGTATCTGAAAACCCTGATAAGACATTAAAGATAGAAGAAAAGGGTTCTGTTTATAACGAGATGACTACAAGCATGGTCAACCCATATTCGCAATTGTATGATAAGATGGGAAGATTGGTTTACGGCAATGCACACCCGCTTTCTTTTAATGCAGGGGGACTTCCTTCAGGCAAACGTGAACTGGGGCCTGCAGAGATCCAGCATTTCCATGATGCCAATTATTATCTCTGGAACATGGGGGCCATTACTTCCTTGCCACGAAACATGGCACTTACAGACATCCTTGCCGAGACAAACAATATTTTAAACAGGCTTGACCCCGATCCTGCAAAACATGCACCGGCACAGAAATTTGAGTTACCACTTCCCCAACCCGCAGAAGCAGGAAAGATCCTTATAACTGATTATCCCGGCAAGAATGAACAGGAACCCGGCAATATGATGTTTACATTTCCTGCTGAACGAACATTGAATGCAACAGACGAATTGTTGCTCAGCAATTTCATGGCTGTCTTTGCCGGTGATGCAAATACAAATCTGTACAAAAAATTCATTGATAGTAAAACCCGTGAAATTGACCTGGGTGCCCAGGGAATATATGGCTATGTTGATGATAATATGGGACAGCCTGTCTTTATAGGGGTAGATGATATTGCTTCGGTTAACTTAACAATGGAAAAAGCTGAATTAGTAAGACAAAAGATAATGGATGAGCTGTCACGTATAGCCGCATTTAAGGACAACTCGCCTGAATTGCAGGAATTCAACAACCGTTTTAAGAACAGCCTTACCGATACAAAACGTAACCTTGCAAAATTTATAAATACTCCTCCGAAATTCGGTTTCCGCAATACCTATGATTCCTGGTATTCGCAGCTGGAAGAAATGAATAAGGTAAAAGATTTTCGTAAATCAATTATCCTTAAACCACAGTTTGAAGAGATCGGCAGGTTGCTTGCGTCAGGAAAAAATTTCTGGCGGGAATACCTGGTTGCATGGAAACTTACAGCGACCAAACCTTATGTGGTAATAAGCAAGGCCAGTGCGTCCCTGATAGACAAAAATGAAGCAGACCGCAAGGATCGTGTGAGCAATGAACTGTCAAGGTTGAAAATGAAATACAATGTCACCGATGACCAGGCTGCTATTCTTGCATACAAAGCTGAGTATGATGGGAACACTGCTATTCTGGAGAAAGCTGAACAATCGCATGTGATAAAATTCATTGACAACCCGCCGCTAACGATGGATGATGAACTTGATTTCAAAAAAACGGTCTTACCCGGCAATGTAAAAATGGTTGCTTCTACTTTTAATAACATGACAAGCGCTACAACCGGTATCGCATTAAGGCTTGATGGCTTAACGGAAGATCAACTGGTTTATCTTGCGATCCTGCCGGAACTTATCAGGGAAACCGGTGTCATTAAAGATGGTAAGGCCATCGACTATGAAGCAATGAGTGAATTGTTGCGGCAGGAGATATTGTCTTTGCAATGCAGTTACAGTACAAATTTTGCAACCGGCCGGGTGGAATTACTTGTGAAGGCCGCCGGTAATAATATTGATGAGGCCCGGCGTGCCATCAAATGGATGAACATGATATTGCAACATCCCAACTGGAAGAAGGAAAACCTTTCCCGCATCCGCGACCTTGTTGACCAGAACCTTGCAGCCATAAGGAAAACGATGCAGGGTGCTGAAGAAGCATGGGTGAGTGATCCGAAAACGGCATATATGAGCCAGCATAACCCGCTGCTGCTTTCTACCATTTCATTTTTAACCCGTTCGCACAATATTTTCCGTTTGAGGTGGATGCTGAAAGATGCAGGCGATGAAACGAATAAAAAAGCGATTGCCGTATTCTTAAAAAACCTTTCAGCAGTTACCGGTAGCCGTGATGAACTAAAAAACCTGCTGGGAGCTTTACAGAACGATATATCAAAAACAGCATTGGTGACTGGTAATTTGCAGGATGTTGTTGCAGGATTTAATAAATTACCTGCAACGGCAAAGCAATTAGCGGGTGAAGCAGCCAAAGACCTGGAACAGGTACTAAATGATATTCCGGATAATTCTTTGCAATCGGACTGGGCTTATCTATGCGATCAAATGGGCAGGGATCTTTCCAAAGGCCCTGAAAAAACACTGGCTGCACTTGAAACCCTGCGTAAAAATTTATTGAAAAAAACATCAGCAAGGATGTTTATGATTGCATCCGGTTCAACACAACAAAAACTGAATAATGATATCGTGGCACTTGTTAGCGGCTTTAGTAATTCGACTGTTGTAAAAATTAATTATGGAAATCAAAACAGGATCGATGATCGGGTAAAAGCAAGGCTTTCAACAACAGAAAGACCTGTATTTGTAGGATTGATGAATCCAAATTCACAAACAGGCGTTTTTATGAACTCCGCAAAACTTGTTACCTATAATGAAACAAACAGGGAAAGCCTGCTTCGTTTCTTAGCAGCAGGATTGTATGGCGGTGCAGGCAAACAAAGTGTGTTTACGAAAACAACGGGAGCAGGATTGTCTTACAGTACCGGTGTTGGTACTTCAGCAAGTGCCGGCTTGTTTAATTATTATGCAGAACGTACACCCGAACTTCCGCAAACGTTACGCTTTGTAATTGATGAAATAAAAAAATCACCGGTAGATGCATCTCTTGGTGAATACGTAATAGCAGGTATATTCAGAACCCGTGCTGCAAATGATTATGAAGGCAGGGGAGAAGCAATGGCTGCAGATATTACCGATGGATTTACCCCGGATGTCATCAGGCGATTCCGTTCTGCAATACTGGAATTAAGAAAAATGCCCAATCTTGTTGCAGAATTATTTAAAAGAAAAGACCTTGTTTATGAAAAGATACTTCCGGGTTATGGCATTAAATCAAAAGATGTGGAAGGCGGAATATTCTATGTTATCGGAAATGAAAAGCAGATGACTGCTTATGAAGCATACCTGGAATCTGTGGAAGGAAAAGATACAAAGTTATACAGGATATATCCGAGGGATTACTGGATGGTTGGGAAATGATCTTAGCTGAAAAAAATGTATATTTGAATTGATCGCAATATCCGGCGCTGGATTCCTTGTATCACAATAATGCTTAAAAAGATTATCATGACTGGCCTATTGAAAAGGATTCTCTTTTTCCTGTTATTTAGCTGTGTGATTTGTGTAGCATATTCCCAAATTGGCATTGGCGTTAATCCACCTGATCCAAGTGCTATGTTGCATGTGCAGGATGCAACAAAAGGTTTGCTCATTCCCAGGATGACAGCCGCACAAAGAATCGATATACAAAATCCTGCTGAAGGATTAATGGTTTATCAAACAGATAGCCCCACAGGATTCTGGTATTTCAGGAGCGGGCAATGGATAAATACATTTCCTTCAAATGGAGGAAGACATACACTTGTGTTGACAGATAGCATCACAAATGCAGAAGCACAGTTGAAAATTGCCAATGAGGTAGGCCCGAACACGCAGGAGATAAGGATCATGCGATGCCACAATCTCACGTCAGTTGATCTGTCGATGCTGACAAACAGCCTTGATGAAATATATATAACCGACAATAATGCGTTACAGAGTGTAAACCTGGGTAACCTAACGTCAATTGATGGGGGCATCTATGTAAATAACTGCCCTCAATTGACTACACTGAATATTTCCTCGCTCAAAAGAATCGGGCAAACATTTGCCGGTAATATTGCTGGTAACGGTAGTTATTGGGGATTAAATATAACCAGTACCGGAATACAGGATATTAATCTTCCTGTAGTAAAAGAAATAACAGGATTTACCGATATACAAAACAATCCGGCACTTACTAACCTGAGCATGCCACAGTTGACATACAGTAAAATGATCAGGGCTACAGGTTGCCCTTTGCTGGCCAGCACCAATTTACATGCATTAAAGAACGTAGGTATTTTTAATATAGGCGGACCGAACCAGGTAGCTACAGCAGATTTTTCATCTTTAACTTCGGTAGGAGCATTCGCACTAAGTTCGAATCAGTTGTCATCAGTTTCATTCCCGGTATTGACAAATGTTGATAATGGAATTACTATTTCAGGTATCCAGCTTGGGGCTGCCACTGCCCCTGTTTTACAGACCTGCGCAAGTTTAATCGTGAGTTCTCCCCAGCTTTCAACTGTTTCTGCACCGTTGCTTACAGCGAGCAGGATACAGTTAACTGGCGGATCACTGAATGCTGTTAATCTGAATTCGCTTCAAACTACTTCGGGCATTACCATCACTGCAAATGCTGGTTCGCTTTCTTCCCTTACATTTCCGGCACTGCAAACAGCCTCGTTTAATAATACGTCCGGAATTAACGTTTCGGGTATTGGTACGCTTTCTTTTCCTTTACTACTTAAAGCGGATGCTTTTACTGCTTCCCAAATAAGCTCACTTTCAGTTCCTTTGCTGGATACTTTAAAATACAGGCTTGAAATCAATAATTCTCCATCTTTGTCTGCACTTTCATTTCCTGCTTTGAAAAAAAGCAGCGGGATAACAATAACCAATAGTGGAATGACCTCAGTTTCCTTTCCTGCATTCATCACTAATTATGAATACCAGGCTAGTAATTACCAGATATTTATCAGTGTTAATCCAAATCTTACTTCTATAAGCTTCCCCAATTTCCAGGTGATGTATGGCTATGGTTATTTTGACAATAACAAACTTCCTTCTTCACAAGTAAATGCGCTGCTTGCTAAATTCAGGACTATGTCGCTTTCATACGTTAACCTATTTCTCAAACAAATACCCGCAGCTCCACCAACGGGCCAGGGAATTATAGATAAAAATTATTTGATTGGCCAGGGCGTTTATGTTGATACGGATTAACCGTAAGCAAAGTCGACCGAATGATTGGTAAATGATAAATTTTTTTTATGAAAAAGCGATCTGTCCTACTATCATTCTTATTATTTGTTTTATTCATAACCGGAATTTCGCAGGCTATATTGAAGCAGCCTGAAGGCGGAGGGGATTATCGTACGCTCATTAAAATAAATGATGAGATGAGCCCACAACAAAGAGTTTCCATTATTAACATGTTGCAGGAAAATGAAGCAAGTTTACGCACAGCAGGTAAATTGCAAAGACTTGCAAATCCCACTGCCACTGCATTTGCATGGCCCTTAAAACAGGCATTGGGATATAATGACAATGGTTATTACGGCATCTCAAATTATGTGGATGAAAACCCGGCATTCCCTAATTTATTATTGGATTATAATTGTGGCAACCGTACTTACGACCAGGCTTCGGGTTACAATCATGCGGGTACAGATATTTTTACCTGGCCATTTTACTGGCAAAAGATGGAACGAAATATTGTGCAGGTCATTGCCGGTGCCCCAGGAACGATCATTGCAAAATCAGACGGTAATTTTGACCAGAACTGTGCTTTTTGTTCCGGAGCATGCAACTGGAATGCTGTGTATGTTATGCATGCAGATGGTTCTGTTGCCTGGTATGGACACATGAAATCGGGATCGCTGACAACAAAAATTGTCGGCCAAACGGTATCGTTAGGAGAATACCTGGGCGTTGTTGGAAGTTCCGGTAATTCTACTGGCCCGCATCTTCATTTTGAAGTATATACCAATTCATCCTATACCCAATTGGTTGATCCCTGGGCAGGCGCCTGTAATAACCTGAACGGACTTACCAGTTGGTGGACCAATCAACAACCTTACTATGTTTCCACGCTGAACAAGATCATGACACATGGAGCTGCACCGGGCATTGGTTCGTGCCCTGCATCAGAGATCTCTAATGAAAAGATCAATTTTGTTGATGGAGAAACAATTTACCTCGGAAGTTATTACAGAGATCAGCAGAATGGACAGCAATCTGTTCATACAATTTATAAACCGGATAATTCGGTGTATTCAAGCTGGATACAAAACTTTACTGTTTATTATTCGGCTTCTTATTGGTATTATACGTTTACTTTACCAAATCCGGCAACAACGGGTACATGGCGATATGAGATCGTTTATAATGGAACACAAAAAGCATCCGCTTATTTTGCAGTAAATAGTTCTTATGTTGTTATTTGCCCCGGAAATTATAATTCACTAACGTCTAACCTTAGCGGAGCAACCTATCAATGGCAGGTTAATACAGGTACCGGTTTTGTCAATATAAATGACAATGCTGATTATACAGGTACTTCTGGCCGTCAATTGCAGCTAAAAAATATCCCTTCCTCATTTTATGGTTACCAGTACCGTTGTTTTGTCAATGGCAGCAGCTACAGCAATGCGATCAGTTTAAAATTCATCAGCTACTGGAACGGTTCTGTAAGCAAAGCATGGGAAGACCCGGCCAACTGGACCTGCGGCAATATTCCAGATGCGAATACCGATGTGGTTATACAAACCAGTTCCAATACACCTGAAGTAAATTCAATGGCAACCTGCAGAAGTACTACTGTAAACCCCGGAACAACTATCAAGGTAAAGGCGGGTTATAAATTAGATATTACGCATTAAAGTAAAACTGCTTTTATGAATGTAGTTGTTCACAATAATATGCTTAGAATTTTCCGGAAATAAATTCAATTAGTTTTTCATCGCTCATCTTATTGGAAGTAGATTCTTCTGCTTTCGTGTTTTTAAACTGGGGAGTTTCTGCCAGGTAATGAATAAATTGTTCCTGAATCTGGCCGGTACCTGTTATATGCACATGTGTAGCGTTTTGCATGTGTGATGTTATTTCTTTGAAAAATTTAGCCTGCACTGTTCTTTCATGATTATTGGTATTTTTTTCGCTGGCGCTTTGGGAAATTATTTCCCCATTTACATGCGCAAGTAATACCAGTTCTTCTGATTCAGTATTCCCTGTTCCTACTATTGCTGCATGGTGATTATCCATCCACACTCCGAATTGTTTTTGATTGGTCATGTTATTTGTTTTAATGTAACGGGTATAACTCAATAACCATACCGTGTAAAAAAATACAGTACCGGGGAGATAGCTTAACCTGGATTATTGTAAACTTTTCGATTGCCTCATTTTTTATGACAGGAATTTAAATACGAAGAGTAACTTCACAGCAGCAATTATGACTGGATATTTTTAAGAACAAATCAAACAATAATATGAATTTCACCTGCCATTCGGATATTGGAAAAATAAATTCGGTGTTCATAAAAAATGTGCAGCAGGCTTTTATCAGCGAGGCACATATTGAACAACATTGGAAAGCGTTGAATTACCTCGGTAAACCCGATCTCAACATCGCATTAAGTGAATATAAATCATTTCAATCTGTTTTGGAACAGTATGTTGCAGAGATATATTATTTACCCGAAGATCCCATTGTAAACATGGATTCTGTTTATTGCCGTGATGCAGCTATTGCCACCGATAAAGGAATGATCATTTGTAATATGGGTAAGGCGGAAAGAAGACATGAACCCCTTGCTGAGCGAAAAGCATTCGAAGTAAATGGGATCGAAGTTCTCGGCAGCATAACAGCACCGGGTACACTCGAAGGGGGTGATGTTGCCTGGTTGGATGAACATACACTTGCTGTTGGCCATACTTACCGTACAAACGAGGAAGGTATCCGGCAGTTAACAGTCCTGTTGGAACCATTAGCAGTAAATGTAATTACGGTTCCGCTGCCACATTATAAAGGGCCTTCAGATGTTTTTCATTTGATGTCAATTTTTAGCCCCGTTGATACAGACCTTGCAGTTGTATATTCTCCTTTAATGCCCGTTGTATTCCGAAACCTTTTGCTGCAGCGGGGGTATAAACTGGTGGAAGTACCCGATGAAGAATTTGAAAGCATGGGTTGTAATGTATTGGCGCTTGCCCCACGTGAATGTTTAATGGTAGATGGTAATCCCAAAACAAAAGCGGCATTGGAAAATGCGGGTTGCAAAGTAATTGTATATGAAGGAACGGAGATAAGTGTAAAAGGAGGTGGAGGGCCTACCTGTCTTACACGGCCAATGTACAGGTGTAAATAAGTACTACAAAAGATATCATCGCTTTAGCACGACCTTTTTCCTTAGTTCTTTTCGGATAAAATAAATAAGCGTTAGTATAACAAAGAAAATAACAAATCCTTTGATCTCATCTTTTGTAATGTGAGATAGAAACCAACCTATCGTACAAATTGCAAGTATTGGAATTATTAAGCCGCCGGGTATTTTAAAACCTTCTTTTTCTGCCACATCTTTTTTATACCTTAACCTGATGGTAGCTAATATAACGGCCAGGTAAATAAATAAAACGGAAGAACTCGCCAAAACAGCCAGTTGTTTAAATCCTCCGCTGGATGCAAAGATCGCTCCCACTGCCGCGTACACGATTATTGACCAGTATGGTGTTGCATATTTTGGATGGACCCTTCCGAGGAAAGCGGGCAGCAATCCATGTTCGGCAGCAGCAAATATGATCCTTGGTGATGCCAGTACATCTCCGCTAAGCATTCCAAACATGGAAACCACGCTCGTAATTAATATGATTGTTGAACCAACCGGGCCGATCAGTTTTGAAGCCATAGCAGCTAAGGGTGCGTCTTTGAATTTACTTAATTGTTCGCCCATCACACCCTGTGCCGCAAATTGTATTAACAGGTACATCAACAATATTCCTGCAACTCCCATGAAGATCCCTTTGGGGATATTTTTTTTCGGATCTTTTATTTCACCACTCATGCTCAAGGCAGATTCTGTGCCCATAAAAGCAAAGAACAACAGCAGGGATGTTTCACCAATACTTTTTATCCCGGGCCAGCTTTCTATTACAAGATTCTGCGAAGAAATATTAAAGAATCCTATAGTGACCAGTAATATCAGCGGTGTTAATTTTAATATGGTTGCGGTAACGGCAAACTGCGATCCATGTTTCACGCCACGAATATTTATCCATGCAAACAATCCGAATATTAGCACAAAAAAAATAACGCGGATATAAGTTATTGAAAAAACAGGGAGCCAGATCGCCAGCATATCGGTCATGGCATTGATAACAGCTGCGTCTGCGAGGCAACAAAAGCCAAACCAGAAAAGTGTATTAACCAAAAAACCTGCAAGGGGGCCGAATGCGGCTTCTACATAAGCATAAGCGCCACCAGAGCTGGTGACTTTACTTCCAACTTCTGCAAAACAAAGCATGATCAAAACTACCAATATACCACAAGTGATATAAGCGATGAAACTTGCGGCACCAAGATTTCCTGCAACGATGGCGGGTAAAACAAAAATACCTGCACCGATGGTGAGGTTAATGGCATTTAAAGCAAGGGCCGTTGCACCGATCTCACGTTTAAGCGCAGGCTCTGTTGTTTTTTGCATCTTTAAATATAATCAGAAGAGATGACATCTTTGCTTTATGTTTTGCAAAGTAAAAAACAGAAAAGATGTCATCTCTTTAGTTCTAATCCCTGATGCAACGTACCGAGAGCCCATCAACTTTAGAATCTTCATTCCTGTAAATAGAGCCCACATTAAAATCTACATAACGGTATATTCCATAGCTGATATCCGAACCTGTAGTGGAACTCCACCAATAGCCATTATAAGTAAGCGAGAAGTAAGATCCTGTGCTGGAACGAAAACCCGCAGGCAAAGCAGTGAAACCAGTTTCATTGGTTGCAGCCGTATTAGGGCTTTGCCAATGTGCCGTACCTGTTTCTTTTATTTTGCCGCCCATTATATTATCGTTTCCTAAAAAGGTTTCCAGGGTTGCCCACTCGGCATCTGATGGAACATGCCAGCCGACAGGAGCAAGCATACCTGAATTTACTGCATACCAATTATATAACCGCCCATAAGTTGCACTAATGTTTGGATCATTGGCATAATCGCAGTAAGCTCCCGTTAATAGATTATACCAGAGCGTACCATCTGTAACATTTGGTATTGCTGTTCCATCACGGTACCTGGTTGTTTTGAGGTTACCTGCCATCCATACCTGTGAACCGATCGTTACCGTACCATAAACATTGCCATCAACATCGGTAACTGTTTCTGAATGATTGTTATCATCAGTCTTCAGGCAACCGTTTGTAAATAGTATTAACAAGCTCATTATGGCTAATGAAAGGATCAATAAGTTGTTTTTCTTTTCCATGTTTATTATTTAAAATGATTTGAAAGCCTATATTTTCTTTTCATGGAGTAACAGCCTTCGCAATGCTCTATAAACAAAATACTGTTTTTCTGTTTAATTTAAAAGAGTTTTGATCTTTTCTTATAAGCTAAACAATATGGAGTATAAAATCAGGCAATATAATGGATTGGGGGGGCGGTGATATTGGTTGCGGAGCCACGAACGGAAATTGTTTATTGAATATTACTCGTTAGGAACCAAGGCTGAGGTCATTTTAAATAATCATTTACTTTTTGCTGAACTGTTTTTTTTACAGATTCCCAGGTTTGTCCACGCAGACTAACAGGATCTTCACTTTCATCAGCATCATTAAACCATGTAAGCGCCTGGGGTATTGAAATTAACAATTGTTGAGAAGGAAATTTTTGTTTTTGAAAATCAATTATTTCATTTAAAGAATAATGATGGAGTAATTCTGCTATATCCCAAAAATCTTTCTTTTTTCCCCTGCCTAAAACCGCTTGTATTTTCATTGCGGCAATGTCTTTACTATTGTATAATCTTAATTCTTCAACCTGCTCTATATCAGCAATAGTTGAATGCGGGTAATGAATAATATCTACTTTGATATCATTTACAAAACAAAAAATACCGGAGCTGGAAAAATTTCCCTCATACTCAAATTTATTACCAAAAGTTGATTCCAGTGTCTTAATAATGATTGCCTGGTCAAATTCCTGGTTACTGAACAGATCAAGATCAACAGAGATCCGATGTCCATACCGTAATGATAATGCAGTGCCGCCAACCAAAGAAAATTGCTTCAGTTCATCCAATACCATTAATCTTTTTAATAAGGATAAAGTGTTGGGTTCAACTGCTGAAGTGTATAACATTTAAACTGGTTAACATGTTTGCAAATAACGGCGCTGGCTAAATGCAGCCTGCGTTCGGGTAAATATTTAGCATTCAACAATACCCGGCTGATTTTTTCATCTCCATAAAACCTTCGGCATTGACGTATATCTTCAACATCCCCACGTTCAAAAACACGTTCTATAATAAAAGAAGATTTATTTTGATAATCAATTTTATCAAAATCAACATCCCAGAAAATCCGCTTATTTAATATGGGTTTGGTTGGTGAAGGCATATTACAAATATACGATGATGGAGCATAGGTTTGCATGATGCTAAGGTATGAGCGGATTGCTTTTTGCAGTTACGAAGTCAGTAGAAATCCGGCAATATGAATTATCTTACTAAAATGACAGTAATCGAAAAAATAAAGTATAAAAAAAGTCTTCATCAGTATGCTGTTGAAATTATCGGGCAACGGATAGCAGAAGCAAAACTATTGATGGAAAATGCCCAGGCAGCGGCAAATAGTGAAGAAAAAAGCAGCGCCGGTGACAAGTATGAAACCTCCCGTGCCATGAACCAGCTTGAAAAAGATATGCACGCAAAACAACTCGCAGCCAATAACCTCGAATTAGCAGCTTTATTGAGTATTGATTGCGATAGATTATATGATTCAATTGCCACTGGTAGCGTAGTGGTATGCAACAAAATTTCCTTTTTTATCGCCGCGGGGCTTGGTAAAATTTCATTTGAGCAAAAGGATATTTATTTTTTATCTCCTGGCGCACCGGTAGCAAAATTATTATTCAATAAAGTTATTGGCGATACCATTGTTTTTAACAATGAACAAATAATGGTCAAGGATGTGTATTAAAAAATTATTTGACTATTGTGTTGTGAATAAACGTGTAAATACAGATATTTACTATGAGAAACAGACAATCATGCTTTCCAAAAAAATAAAACCTCAAAATATTGAGGAGTATATCCAGGCTGTTCCAGTAGAGCTTCATGATAGATTATTTAAGTTACATGAATGCATACGTGCAGCTGCACCCGGCAGCATCGAAAGCCTAAAATGGAGCATGCCTGCTTACAGCTACCAAAAGATACTGGTTACATTTGCCGTGTTCAAAAATCATATTGGTTTCTATCCCATGCCTTCTGCAATAGAAGCATTCGCCCAAGATCTTTCCAAATATAAAACGGCCAAAGGATCTATTCAGTTTCCGTTGGATAAACCGCTGCCTTTACCATTAATAAAAAAGATCGTTAAGTTTCGGGTGCTTGAAAGTAAGGAAGGGAGTATAAAATGGAGGACATGAATTATTATAAACCTATAAGGTCTTAAGACCTTATAGGTTTATAGTGAACTATTTGCCAGTTACCAATAATTTCCCCGGAATAGCTTTATGCTCATACATTAATTTGTAAAAGTAAGTGCCGGCACTCATCGTTTTAAGATGTATGGTATTAACACCTGCATTGGTAAATACTTCTGATTGTATCGTTCTTCCTGCAAGGTCATAGATATTAAAAATGATTTTTGAAGCAGGCCCGCCGGAAACAATGATCTTCAGGTCACTGTTATCATGAACGGGGTTGGGTTCTATTTGTACAAGAAAATCCTGGTCAATATTAACCTGTTGTGTATTGGAAAATTTAACCTGGCCATCCTGCCCGGTTGTTTTTAACCGGTAATAATTTTTACCTTTAAACGGCGCTTCATCAACCAAGGCATCATTGAAAGTTTGTTGTGAACTATTGTTATTTATATATGTTTTTTGATAGAGGGGAGTGAAATTTATCCCATCTGTTGATCTTTCAATGCCTGCCAGGTTATTTCTTTCATTGGAATCAAAACTCCAGGCCAGGGCCACTTTATTTTTATCTTTTAAAACCGCTCGCAAAACTATATTCTGTATAGGAATTACAAAACTTACAAATGCAACACTGCCAACAGATGCATTGTTTACTGCAGCAGCATTGTTGGAAGTATTCGCAATGCCTGCTAAAAAACTTGTTCCAAGTGCTACGGTAACCTGTCCAACCTGCGTCCATGTATTGCCGTCAGGTGAAATATAAGCTGTTATAACATTACTGGCTTTATTAAGCCTAAGCCAATATGGATATGCGTCTGTGGGTGCCGGCGATGTAGTTGCAACCGTTGCAACATCGCCGGCATTTACCCTGTACTGAAACACGGCTCCGGCATGCCCGGTCAATGAGATCATTACATAAGGGGCGTTGGTATTAATTGAGGTACGGAACATTAAACCTGTTTTGGATAATCCATTTATTGGATCAGTTTCGGCAACGCTGTAGATCTTTGCAATCATGTCGCCATTCGTTCCGGAAACGGTTGCTTTGGTGAAATTGAACTGATCGGTACTGCTGCTATTGATACCGGTACCAGCACCTTTTACATTGTAGGAGAGTTTAGTATTATCGAAAAACCCGTTACCGGAAATAGCAGGTGAGCCAATGTCGGTATTGCTCCACCCCTCGGGAAGAAGATTATTAAGCTGGTTATAAAAACCTGCCTTCCATATTCCACTTCCCCAGGTTGCAAAACTGATATGTGAGTTTGAAGAACCCGATCCTTTAAATAAACTTGTTCCATTGATAAGGCCTGCATAACTGGCAGCACTGTTTTGCTGTTGCCCCGGTACCTGTGGGTTTACTGTTATCCATGAACTCATGGTAAGATCCCTGTAATAAATACCTAATGCTGTAACGAGGTAAACACTTTCAATACTGCTGTAAGGATCAACGAATATTTTAGTAAAATTAATGGAAGGCAATCCCATTGCAGTATAATTCGTCCAGGTAGCCCCCGCATTACTGCTGCGATAAACAGTATTGTTTGCAGCTGCATATAAAACATTTGGGTTAAGGGTTGATACCGTTAGTGAACCTTCTATACTTGAAGACGCACCACCCGGTAAAGAGATGGGAGTAAAAGTTGGTGAAGCTGCCGTTGCATTTATTGATTTATAAATAATGGCATTATCACCTAATGCATATACAACATTATTGCTTGCAGGCGAAATTTTTACATCCTGTATAGTAACTGCAAAAGATGAAATTTGTGTCCATGATATAGAAGATGAGCCGGCAGCAAGGCTATAACTATTTACATTGCTGCTTCGCCAAACATTTGTACCCCATCCAAAGGCAACTACAGGATCAAGCGGGCTTATAAAAAAACTTTGCCTGCTGGTACCGCCTGTATTATAAATATTAGATGGAAGATTAAGATTTGCAACCTGTGATCTGTTATACGGATTAAAGATCTTTCCTGCATTATATGTGCTATATACATTAAAACTGTTGGTATAGTCGCAGGTCATGTGATCATATACATCACCTCCAGTATAAGTGTGGTAATTACCATCTTCATTATTATAGATGATGCCATTATCCTGTAATCCCCCTATAACAAAATCCGGCTCAATATTGCTTTGCCCCATCGACATATATTGATTGCAATAAAGCCCGTTGCTCACCTGTACCCAGTCAACTGCATCATTTGTAGAAGCAAAAACACCCCCATCTGTTGCGGCCAGGATACGGTTGATATTATTGGGATCGAATATCAACTGGCGTATATCGGTGTGGATGCAGCAATACCAGTTGGGCGTTTTAAGTGTCCAATTCACTCCATTGTTGGTTGATTTAAAAATGAGGTGCCCGCCAACATAAATTGTATTGGGGTCTGTTTTGGATATTGTGAGGATAAAATTAGCCCATCCGTAACCGGTAGCAGTTGAGCCGTCATAAGATATTAATTTTACGGGATCGGTAAATGCATATTTTTTGATAAAACTTACACCGCCATCGGTTGAGTAATAAAGGGATGCATTGTTTGCATTTGAAAATGTATTATTCACCCATCCTGCATAAACAATATTGCTGTTGCTTGCCGCTACGGCTACACGGCCATTGGCGAAGGTTGAAGAAAAAGCAGGGTCCAGGTCTGAAGTGGCCCAGGTATTTCCAAAATCCGTTGATCGGTAAAATCGTGTAGCCCCCGCCGCTACCAGGTTATTGCCGCTACCTTGCCTGATCACCTGCTGTACCCACGAGCCTGCAGCAGACATTACAACAGCCCAACTGGCCCCGGCATTGCTGCTTTTAAAAATTCCATTATTTGTGGCGGCCACTATTTCCTGTGTATTAGCAGGGTTAACAATTACATCCAATACAACTACATTTCCCATGCCCGTGTTAATTTGCGTCCAGCTTACTCCGCCATTGGTTGATTTAAAAGTACCATAGCCTCCCCATCCATATACCTGGGCATAACTTGGTTCTCCAGATCCTGCATACATAATATTTGTATTGCCCGGATCAATGGCTAAGCAGCCAAATTGTACACCCGGCAGGAAACTGCCATGCATGGGCGACCAGCTTGTACCACTGTTTGTTGTAATGTAAAGACCACCCGAACTTGTACAGGCATATAAGGTAGTTGTTAACGTGGGATGCTGTACAATTGTAATGATCTTGCCAATACCATTGATCTGCCAGCCACTGTTGATGGCAGAAGTTGGGGCAACACTTGTATTGTCGTTGATGGGGAAATTGCTGTTGCCGAGTTGCGTTAAAGATTGTGTAAACCCTTTCGACAGGTTTAAAGCAACAAAGCAGGTTATCAAAAATGCTAAAGAGTATATTTTGTTCATAAAAAATAAAGATTAAAAGGAACAGGTATAAAGTATATTAATGGATGTATTTAATTTCTTTTACTGTTATTGATAATAGCCAGTCTTTCAGTTAATGCCATGATTGTGCCATCAGCTTTTACAAAAGGTTTGATCATAACAGACCACCTTAAATAATCTGCCACTAATAATTCCAGTGCGCTTTCCAGGTGAACTTCTTCTGCAGATGATTTGTTTCGCTCTTTTTTTAATTGTTCTTTTCTTTCTTCTTTAAGAAATGCTGCATAAAAGCTTTGAAATTCTTTTTGCGCTTCCAGGAAATTATAGGATGAGTCGTTGACCATGATCTTTACCCATTTCGATCTTAGTATTTTTTGTGATACCTGCTGTGCATTCAATTGAAAATAGCAGCACAAAAGCAGCATACTGAAAAATAAATGTTTATTCATAAAATAGTATATAACAGGTGAGGGTATATGTTTAATATAAAATTCGTTTTTAAATGGTTACATGAATATACTTAATTTGTAGTATATATGATATGAGGCCATAGGGTACTTGCTTAATGAATATTGGCTTGTGAATACAAGAAATTTTGTCCCCTTTTGTATCCAAGGAACTGAATTATTTAATTAAATATGAATATTCGTGAAGACATCCGAATTGTTTTTAATGTATATTGGTTTGCAAGGATACGTTGGGGAAGTGTTGGGGCTACAGTTAGTGACTATATACAATTAATATTCAATTAATTAGCTTTGGTTATATCATTTTTTTAATTGTCCGGGAAAATTAAATGGCAAAATGCTTTGAAATCTGGAAAATATCTCTTTATTTTACATTGCTTACTATTACAAATAATTCTTCTTCCTCTGAATTCCTTTGATTCAATAAGAATCACCCCCGGTTAAATTTTATTCTTTTCCTTTGAATTGCATACTGTCGGCAGTTGATGACTTGCCTGGCATAGGCTTTATCCTTCATGCTATATCTCAATCCTCTGAATTGCATATTGGTAGTTAACTAACTGCTGAGCAATGGCCTGTATCCTCTATTTAATTTATTTATTTACTTCAAACCTCACCACAATGAAAAAGACATTTACATTGGCTATTGCATTATTATGCATGCTCAACAATTCATCAGCACAACTTACACAGACCTGTTTTTCGGAGAATTTTAACGCCCCGACCTCCAGTTGGACCTATGGACAGGGTGCCAGCGAAGGAGGTTATAACGTACCGGGCGGTGGATGCACCCTCGACAGGGGTATCGTTACTCCAGGCGTAGGCGGAAATAACCCCGCTAATGTTAAAACCCCGAATTTTACTTCAACAGGAGCCTTGACCTTACAGATCGCATTTGACATTTTTTGTGTTAATGCTAACCTAACCTGCATTAGCTGGAAGGATTTCGAATGCCCTACATCTATTGATGTGTTCTATTATGTAGGTGCTACAAAATATACGGGGATCACCGACCTTGTATTGCCTGCCAACGGCCCTTTAAATTCACCAACAGTAAGCTTTAATTTTTCTGTGGGAAATACTTTGCCACTTGGAACGGTTTATAAGATAGAACTGGCATTTAAGCCAAAAAGCGGTATTGGTAATTGCGGGCAGCCCGGCACAAAGTACATTCTTGATAATTTCAAGAAATGTGAGATAACCTGTATCAATTGTGGCCTGGACGCACTTGATGATAATTTTTGTCAGCAAACACCCGATCCATATTCGTTTACAGGAAACCTTGCCACTAATGATCAGGTATACCAGGGAGCTACTGTTACTTATTCCCTGGCCAATGGCCCTTTTGCAGATGGTAATTCAACCACGGGAGGTGCAACACTGGTAATTAATTCAAACGGTACATTCACTATTACAAGGACAGATTATACAAAAACTATTTTTGACTTTACTTATAAAGTTTCAGAAAGCTTTTTAGGCTTATCAGATCTGGCCTCTGCCAGGGTTTGTTTTCCTTACGGTGGCGTATTACCAATAATTATCAGCGATTTTAGTGCAAAAAGAAAAGATAAGACCGCTGTTTTGAACTGGAAAACTTCGTCTGAATACAATGCACTCGGTTTTGAAGTGGAAAGAATGAACGGGAATAGTTTTACGAGGGTGGGTTCAGTTGCAGTAAGCAATGATCCCGCAGGAAGCAGTTATTCTTTTACCGAAGATAATACGGCTGCAACTGCAACACAATACAGGATCAAAATGATCGATAAAGACAACCATTTCCGTTATACGGAGATTAGGTCTGTAAAAGGCCTGGGCGCCCCATTTGATTTTTCAATTTCACCCAATCCAAGCAATGGTACAACTAAGGTCATGAGCACGGATGTTTCGGGTTCAGAGAACATCAGGGTATTTGATAATTTAGGCAGGGTAGTGAATACAGTAACCTGCAATCATTCGGGTAATACCGTAATCAGCGGTTTGCAGAAAGGGGTTTACTTTATTCGCCTCACCAAACAAACTTCCGGCGAACAGGTTACAAAAAAATTAATCGTAAATTAATAACCTGCCCGTTTAAAGACAGTTGATATTCCGCAGGCTTTTAAAAGCCTGCGGATTTTTTATAGCTGGCACCCGCAGTCTAATTAAACTATATTTCCCCGAAAAATGTGAATCGTGGAGAATTAAATATGTCCTGCTTTATTTTCAATGTTATTTTAGCAGGATATTTGCTGTAACTTAAAGATCACCTTACTAAATTACAAATATGAAAATCCCTGTTTTATTTTTTGCCTGTTTGATGAGCCTGAGCACTGTGTTTGCCCAGCTAAAAACAACACCTGTATGCCCGCCTTTTGAAGTAGATGTGCTGGCTGGTAATGTAAATAAGTTCTCACCCAAATCAACATTGGGAGAAATAAAGAAAGCCTTTCCCTGTTTTACCGACATTGTGGAAGAAACATCGGGTACTAAGTGTGCTGGTGTGTTTATTAAAGACAAGGGTCTTTCTTTCTATACCGACAGGAATTACATTGAGGTTGATGAAAGTTTCAAAGGAAAATTAACCCCTGCACTGATAGGTACCGATCGGGGAGGTTTGTTTAAATTTTTGGGTTATCCCAAATTAAAAGATATTAGCTGGGACGCTTTCTCAACAGAGTATGGCACATTAGTAGTGTATTATAATAAAGACGGGAAAGTGATCAAACTACAGATAAGCACTAAAAGCACCGAAACATTGAAGTTATGTGAGTAAGCATTTTAAAGGCTGTTTCTTACAATTATATTTGTTGGAAGGATCTTGCAAAAAATTGTGGTAAAATAAAACAGAAATGCCCCGTTCATAGGACATTTCTGTTAAAAAAATATAAAACCCAATATGGGCATATTATGCCTCAATTTTTTACCAGCAACGTTTCCCGAATAAGATGCTGCGGGTAAAAGTGAAGATCTTAATTATGCTTTCCATTTCCATGCCCCTTTCCTTTTCCCTTATTTTTTCCGTTACCATTGTCCCTGTGGTTGCTATTACCCGGACCGTTGTTTTTATACCTTGAGTCATGGCTGTCACGGATAACAACCTGTCTTGTCTGCCAACCTTTATATTTTTTATATTTCACCTTGTAAACATCATGGCGTAAATAGGGCCTTGGATCATTTATTACTACTTTGTAACCGTTGTACGGATCATACCAATGAAGGCGTGTCGGTAAAGAGCGGGC
Source organism: Ferruginibacter sp. (assembly GCA_031385805.1). Taxonomy (GTDB): domain Bacteria; phylum Bacteroidota; class Bacteroidia; order Chitinophagales; family Chitinophagaceae; genus Ferruginibacter. The sequence continues at coordinate 5,605 of JANNBU010000383.1, read as the reverse complement.
AAATACCCATTGATTACTTTCCCGGTATATGTATTGTTGTTTAGGAACGTAATAATAAGCATCTGCATCAGGCAGGTAGTAATACTCTACATGATCATAACCTACAGGTCCCCATGCAGGCTGACTTGCGGTATTGATCGATACGTTGATCTGTGCGTTGGTTTGTTGTTGCATGGTTATACAAACAACAAACATTGTTAAAATCATTAACTTTTTCATCTTGTTTCATTTGATTCAATGTACAGTTGTAAATATTGTGCCAGATATGTGATGCAATGGTTTAGCCTTGATATACATTTATTGTTGTATTGGTTCTTTGTTGTAAACTTAGAACAGCATTGAATGATGAGATGTTTACCTATTTGATGATATTTTCATTGTGAAGCCCGTTGTTTTCGAAAAACCCAGCCAGGCCGGACGAGGTGTGCTGAGTAGGGAACACCGTTAACGGCGAAAGAGTAGAATGAGGTGGGAAATCTATTATACTTTGATATATATTTGACTATTCTCTTCACACAATAATAAATACCTCTTATGAATAAAATTGCTTCAATATTAATTTTCAGCATCGCATTTATTGGAAGTTTAACAACCCAGGCACAATTTAAACAACTGGCAGAAGGGCCGGTATTTGAAGAACCGGAAGATGGGTTTGCAAAGATATTGCAAATGAGAAATGGCAATACTTTCTATGTTCATGTTACCTTAAAAGACGGTATTAATATTCGAATCTATGATCCCGGTCACACAGAAAAAATAGTAACAACTGTAAGTCCTGCATATAGTGAGCTTGAAAAAAACGATCGGGTGGAAGGCGTTTTTGAAATAAATAATAAGGTGATAATCCTGGTAAGCCGCATTGATGAAGGATTACCTACTTTAATAAGATTGATCATCGACGGGAACTCCGGTAAATTATTACAACAAAAATCAGTTGGCAGTCTTAAAAAGGAATGGAAACCCAGTTTTGGTATGACAGCCGTTCCTCATTTTTTTCTTGTGCGTAAAGACCCGGACACCGATAATTACGCAGTAGCGATCTTTAATTATCGGGGAATGGTTTATAATAAAAGACAGACAGACTATTCCCCGGTAGAAATCATTCATTACGGTAGTGAAAATAACGAGATCAGCAGAAAATTCTGTAATGTACCGGATGATAATGAAACCAGGTGTGCACTTACCGATATGGTGGTAATTGGTCCGGAAAAAGTAATTGCATTGCTCAGATTTATCAGCGAGAAAGGCAGCAGGAGTATGTTGGGGATCCTTGAAAAAGGAGTAATAAGCTATAAGGAAACAAGCTTATCGTATTCATACAATAGTTATTATACATTTAAGTATAACCCTGTTACTAAAAAGATCATATGGATGATAACATCGCTGATCGATGGCAGAAAGGAGTATGTATACGGCACCAATTTATATATGCTTGATCTTGCGGGACAGCTAACAGAAATACGCAACTTCGGAACAAGTCAAAAGCTGCAGGATGAATACAAAGAAGCGTTTGGTAAAAAGGAAGGTTACCAGGGGATGCCGCAAAATATTATTATCAATTCCGACGGAGGTTTTACAGTTTTATATGAAGAGATAGCTTATATACAAAAGGAGAACGGTAATGGCACCGAGTTGGGGGTAGTAGGAGTATCAGATTATGACCGGGAAGGGAAAATGATATCAGACTATCTCATTCCGAAAAGACACTGGATATTAGGTACCCAACTTTACCCTTTTTATGTGCAGGATAGAGAACTTGCAGCTCAAATGCTTTATAAAGGCAATCAATACAAATCTTTCGTGTATTTACATACCACTAAAGGAAGTTATGTATTGTGTAATGATACGGAAAGAAATAAAGAGATCAGGACAATAAATTTTATTTCAACGAGAGACAACCTTATTATGGTACAGGGGGTAACGGGTGATTGTGACGCTTATATGTATTCGCTTAGAGGTGATACCACAATACTCAAAAAGGAATACCTGTTTGGCGAAAAAGATAAAGGCCATGCATTGGCGTTACTAACTATTTCTGCTTATGATAAGAAAAATAATATGTATGTAACTCTCATGCTTGATAAAAAGAACATGAGGAATAAAATGGTAAGCGTTGTATGGTTGCAACCACAGTAATACTAAACTGCCGTGGCCTGATCTTTTGACCAGCGACGATTCTAAGCCTTTATTTTTTTTAAAAATTGTATCATGTTACCGGCTGCCTGGAACAACAGGCCGGGGCAGGGGATACTTTTGCCGTACATTTGTTTTACAATATTTTGATGATAATGAATTCAACAACAACAGCGCTCAATCTTTTATTCGACCGCATACCCAGAAGGCATACGCTTGAAAACGTAAAAGATATTTACAGCATATTAACCGAATATGAAGACCTTTTAAAAACTATTGAAGCTGAGAATGCATGGTATGAAAAAAATACCGGTATTTTTTTTGATGAGATCGATACCATAAGATCACAAGTAAAAAAATCGACTGACAATAAAGCTTCTAAAAAGAATAAAGACCTGTTTTTTGATGAGGCTTCCGGCTCACTGAAAGACAGTATGCAGTCATTAATGGAGGTATATGCAGCAGGAAGCCGGATGAAGTAGGGATTATGGCGGAAAAATCTCCGCCGTGTCCTCGTCAAAAGACCAGCCAGGATTATATGATTTTTTTGAAAATTATATAATGTTACCGGCTGGTAAAAACAGCATACCGGAGCAGGGAACAGCAACCAAGGCAGAGAAGGTCTTTACCATCAACCCGGGTTATCCCAAAAACTATAACTCAAAGTAACATACTCGGTTTTATGTTCATTGGTTTCGGGCCAATGATGTTTATCAAAACCGGGCGCCTTTCTAAGCGTTTCTTTTTTTTCATTGAACCGGAGTACTTTATTCTCGGCATCAAGGGTTATACGGTTGAAAGGAATAGCAAAGAATTTTTCTGCAATTCCCAGGAAACCGCCAAACTCGATAATGAAATACTCTATCTTGCCGGTGTGCATATCCAGCATGATATCTTTGATGGAGCCAAGCTGTTCGCCTTCATCATTTAATACCTTGTCAGAAATAATTGAACTGGCCGTCAGGTACTGCGTATTGGTTGTGCTGTCATCTCCTTCAAAATGACCCGTAAGGTTGTCTTTGAATTCTAAACTCATAATTTTCAGTTTATTAATTGGTAGTAAAATACAATAAAAATTTCGTTTTATTTGTACATCATGTATTAAAATGATCGGTACCTAAAGCGAGCAGCGGGAATAAATATTCTTTGTTCCGCTGCCCTGCCCTGGCCTTTTGATTAGCCACGATTCTATGGTTTTCTATTTTTAATATTCAATGTTACCGGCTGGTGAAAACACCAGACCGGGGACAGCAACCAAGGCGGACAGACCTACCATCTTAAAATGGCATCACGTGATCCTTCTGAACACTTGCGCCAGACGGGGAACATTGCAAAGTTATGTTGGCAGCAGGTTGTGCTTATTTTAATTGTCTATCTGTGGCAAAAAAATACTCTCTTAAAAAAATTGCCCTTAGCGTTGGCTTGTAGCGTTTTTTTTTAAGAGAGTATATTTTTTGTGGTGAGCTTTTTATTTCGCCTTCATTTTATTTCCCTTTGCATCATGTGTTACTTCCGCAAGTCCTAATGATTCCATCAATGGTGGAATATACATTCCTATTCGTCCTCTCAAACCTTTTTTCAAACCATACCAACCATTAACAGGGTTTTTTTCTGAACGCCCCCAGGATTCAACCGTTCCCTCTTTAGCAGGTTTTTGTTCGTCTGCACTGCCAAGTTCCATCCAGTCACCATGCTTTTTTAGCATTGCATGTAAGTCGTCAAGAATTCGTGCATCATAATGCAAAACTGTTTTGCCTACGGTGCAAACCAAAATTTCTTTACCATCTTTTTCATCGGTGTGCATCGTGTATTCTGATGTAAGAGGTGGTGTTTTTAAAACCATTGGTTTCTCTTTTGTTCCGATTTTATATCTCATTCTGATTTAGTCTAAGAGTTAAAGATATTGTTTGATGAACCAACCAGCGTCAAGAGTTCTTGTTTTGGAGGTGCTTCCAATCCGCTTGCTTTTAGTTGCGTTTGAAAGTTTTGAAATGAAGGTAATTCATTCAACAATTTCTGGTCTTCGTCTGATTTGAAAAATGCGGTATGAATAAATGTTTTGTTGTCGGCACACAAACAGGCGTTGTAGTTTATGCTTTGGTGATTTTGCTTTTGTAAATCATCCATCACCAGTTTAATGTTGGTTTGATTTTGCTCTGCATATTCTGCTTTGGTGGTGTATGTAACTTTTACAATTTTCATTTTGTATGATTAGATTTAAGAGTAATTCCCTGTTAATATTTCATTGCTTCTTTAGTATGATATTTTTTCAAGAAAGCAATTTGTCCAATATCATAACTTTCATGTTGTGCCAAAAAAGCAACAGTTCCACAAAAAGTAAAATCACCAATCGGGCTTTTTAAAGGACATTCTGCCGCAAGGTGTTCTTCCGTTACTAAAGTCAATGCCTCTTTTAGTAATTCTGATGCTTTATTCCACTCTGTTTTTATTTCCGCTAATGTTGGATATTTATCAGCAGGATCATACGCTTTAAAGTTTTCAAACTTTCCATCATACGGATTTTTAGCTGCCGGTTTGCCCAACATGGCACATGCATTATATCTTGCCCACACAGTATGAGTGCCTAACCAAATAATGGAATTGTTGTGGTCGCTTATTCTTTGATTAGCTTGTTCTTCTGTAACACCTTCCAATGCACTGATAAAAAGGCGACTGTTCATGTTAAATATGATTTCTGCCTGATAATTTGATTTTGACATTTGATTATGTTTTTAAATTGTTTGATTATTTCATGTATAAGTTACTTAGCATTCATAATTGTTTCCGATTCCCTTTTTAAGTCGCCTGCAAATTGCTCAAACGATTGGTCAAACGAAGGTATCATTTTAGCATACATTGGAAACATGAGTCCACCAATTTTTTCTGTCATTGAAAATGTAATTGTTCCGTTTCCATTTTTGGTAATGCTGTAAACCCGGTTGCCTTGTCCGTCTCCCCAAACCAATTTTTTTTCTGCTTCAGACTCTTTCACTTTTAGCTTGAAAGTCCGCTTTGCATCTAAAATAGATTTCAATTTAATTTTCTCACCTAAGGCGATGTTGCCTTCAATTGAAGTTACTGTTGAATTCCATCTTGGATAATCGGATGCTTTTGTGAGTAAAGCCCAAACAATGGCAGCATCGGCTTTGATTTCAATACTTACAGAAGTTTCTCTATGAAAAGTCGTTCTAACGGTTGTGGCTTTTCCGTTTTGAGCCATTGCAGTTGTTGCAGACATGATTATGATTATTGTCAAAAAAGTGATTAAATCACTTCATTTTATTTTTTGCTTATCGTCTTTTGACGAATGAGCAAAACAAAACGATAGGATTAACCAACACTTTTTTCCAAATATTTTTCCATCACTTTGCTGTTGTGTTGCAAATGGTGCAGTTGCAGTGCCGATGCGTTTGATGTAAACGGGTCAATCTCTTGCAAAATTTTCATTCGTAAATCAAACAGATGTTCTTTG
>JANNBU010000377.1:0-3881 GCA_031385805.1 Ferruginibacter sp. | reverse complement strand
GTTTGCACGAATGTCATTGGATGCTTCCGGTTGACGGGCAATAGCTTCAACAGCACCTTTACCAATCTGTCCGATACCAATACCGGCGCCAATTGCTGCAAGCCCAGCTCCTATTGCTCCACCCATGTGGGAAAAACCAACTTCAGTTAACAAAGTCATCAAAGTCATGATACTTGTGTTTTATAGTGAATAAAAAAATACTAGATCGTTGATACTACTTCATGCTTATGCCCATCCACATCATCATGCCCACCTTCAAAAGACTGGCCGATAAACACCGCTGTTAAATTGGTGAATATAAAGGCCTGGATAAATGCCACCAGTATCTCAATAAAATAAATAAATACAGTAAAGAGTATTGATATGGGAGAAAATCCCCAACCTGCCCCTTTATTCATTTCACCAAAGATGAATATCAGTGAAATGAAACTTAAAATGATGATATGCCCGGCTACCATGTTTGCAAAAAGACGTATGATCAATGCAGCCGGTTTGATGATCAATACACCTGCAACCTCTACCGGTATTAAAATGATCTTAACGCCGATTGGGACTCCGGGAGGCCAGAAAATATGCCCCCAAAAATGTGAATTGGTACTGAACAATATTACTACCAGAGAAATGATACCCAACACTGCTGTAAATGCAGTATTACCGGTAACATTGGCCGATCCGGGTATTAAACCGAACAGGTTGTTTATTAAAATGAAAAAGAAAATGGTCAATAAAAAAGGCAGGTATTTTTGCCATTTTTTTCCAAGATTAGGTTTTGCTACATCATCCCTTACGAAAGTGATAACCGGTTCAAGCACATTCTGCCATCCTTTGGGAGCCGATGTTACACCAAGTCCTTTTTTGTATTTTTTTGCAATGCCGGTCATCAGCAATACCAATAATGTAAGCGCCAATATCATTTGCACTACATTCTTTGTAAGTGAAAAATCATATACCTGCGAACCGTCTGTTGCTACGATATTGCCTTCGTGAAGTTTATAACCGTTGTATTCCACCTCACCCTCATGTCCAAAACGGCTTGAAGAAAACGTTGAAAACCCTTTTGTTGGGGAATATAAAATGATGGGTAAAGGAATGGTTGCATGGAAATGGCCTGCAGTAAAAAAGTGGAACTCATGGGCATCTTTGATATGGTCCATGATAATTTTGGCAGGGTCAAGTTTTTCTGCTTTTTCCTCCTTGTGCCCGGTAGTGTTTTCATGAGCCGGCTCCTGTGCAAAAGAAACAGGTGAAAACAGCACTAAACTTAGGCTGAAAACCGCTACCAGTATTGATTTGATGCTCTTTGCTACCATATCCGCTCTTAAATTTGCCGCAAAGATAAGGGTGGAGGGGGGAAATTAAAAATTAGGCAGGGGGAAATTCGATTTTTATTTACGCCCATCGGAAGCATTCCGAATCTTTTCCAACTCTTCGATATCTGAAAGATCCCTGGGTCTTCCCGCAGCTTTTTTACAAACAATTAAATGATTATAATGAAGAAATTTTACTGGGATGGTTTCAATTTCCGCAACTACTGCATACTTATAACATTCATCAAAACCTATTTCATCCAGGCCTTTTACCTGAACCATCACATCTAATATAAAACCCATATTTAGTTGAAAGTTGGTCCAGCCGGGTATAAATTGCATTGTTTCAATAGGCTCATAACACAGAATCTTGTTCTTTTAAGGCTTGCCTTAGTTTTTTCCTGTTTTCAAGCGTATCGTCAATCCAAATATAAATGTCTTTTGTTGCCCGACTATATCCATGCAAGTTAATAGCAAACCCTCCCACCATAATATACCTCACGTCATTTTGGTATAAACATCTCCAAAAATTTAAAATATCAGCATCAAAAATATCCATTAAACAGGTTTATCTGTAATTACAGGAGATGAAACAATCTTAGCATTCCTGATCATTGAGGAAACTTTTATAAGCTTCATCAATATATAAAAACGTTCTGAATAAGTAGTTTGGGCTGCCTGCAATACCCTTGCTTGCTCCGCTTCGGAGTTACTGTTGTATATTTTAAAATCAACCTTCTTCATACTCAAATTTACATCTTTATAGCTTGTTTTTCAAACTACATTTTATAACATCCCTTTCATTTTTTCAGATTATCTGCCTTATTTATGATTTTGGATTTTTTTAAAGTCTGCTGTTCTTTATAGAGCATGGTAGCAAATAAAAACCTTTCCTGATGAGATCTTTTTAATCCATCCCTTAACAGATCCATTTCCGCTTTTTCATAATTAGCCTGCGACTCATTTACCTGTTGAGTATTCTCAGACTCCCTCTTAAGATTGTCATTTATAGTCATAATGTAATTTACAAAATTTGGACGAGCTATTTAAGTCATCTTTACTTCCTGTTTTTCAAACTGCATTTTGTGTAGTTGGTAATAAAATCCCTTTTGCTGTATCAGTTCAGCATGGGTACCTATTTCCTTTATTTCTCCTTTATCCAGTACCAGTATCTTGTCGGCTTTGCGAATGGTGCTTAGCCTGTGGGCGATAACAATGGAGGTACGCCCACTGATCAGTTTTTCAATGGCATGTTGAATAAGGCCTTCGCTTTCAGAATCTATGGAAGAAGTGGCTTCATCCAATATCAGGATAGCAGGGTTGTATAATAATGCCCTTACAAAAGATAGTAATTGTCGTTGGCCCAACGATAAAGTGGCGCCTCTTTCCATCACATCATAATCATAGCCTCCGGGTAAACGCATAATAAAATCATGAATACCGATCAGTTTTGCAGCTTCAATAACCTGTTCTCTTTTAATAGCAGCATCACGGAGAGAAACATTATCCATTACAGAACCGCTGAATAAAAAAACATCCTGCAATACCACGCCTATTTTTGATCTTAAAAAATTAAGATCGTATTTATCTATAGACTCACCGTCAATACTAATTTCACCCTTTTGAATTTTATACATCCTGTTCAGCAAACTGATGATGGATGTTTTTCCGCTGCCGGTATGCCCAACAATGGCAATGGTTTTCCCTGCTTCTATTTCAAAAGAAATATTCTTTAAAACATATTCATCCTCATTGTATGCAAACCACACATCTTTAAAGGCAATTTTTCCGGGCATGGATGCAGGAATATATCTACCCTCATTTTTTGTTACGTCTTCATTGTCCAATACTTTGAACACCCTTTCACTGGCGATCATTCCCATTTGCAGCACATTGAATTTATCTGCAATGACCCTTAACGGACGGAATAATAAATTAAGACATAAGATAAAAGAAGTAATGATACCTCCAACATTGGCTGCCTTTACATCCGATACATGTAATGATTCTTTCGCCGCCCACCATACCAGTAAGCCGATAGATAATGCAGATACCAGTTCCACTACCGGAAAAAAAACTGAATAAGCAAAAATGGCTTTTATGTTTGCATTACGGTGTTGCTTATTAATGGTTTTGAATTTTTCCTGCTCCCTGTTCTCCGCTGCAAATGCCTGTACCAGCGACATGCCTGTGATATGTTCCTGTACAAATGCATTTAGAGCTGCTACTGCATTTCTTACTTTGATAAAAGATTTGTTTACACTCTCTTTAAAAATATAAGTAGCCAGTATTAAAAAAGGAAAAGGTGCCAGACAAACAAGTGTAAGTTTTGCGTCTACCCAAAACATATAGCTAAGTATGGAAATGATCGAAAGCATATCTGCAATGATCGGTATCAGCCCATCACTGAAAATATCATTTACCGATTCTATATCATTGATAGTACGGGTTGTTAATGTACCTATGGGCGTTTTATCAAACTGTGATAAATTAAGGTGCAGGATCTTATTGTAAGTAGCTACCCGAAGGTCTTTTACCACGCTTTGTCCGAGTGTGGCTGTAGTGAAAGTAAAA
>JANNBU010000368.1:0-4534 GCA_031385805.1 Ferruginibacter sp. | reverse complement strand
TCAAAACAGGATAAGCAAAAGATTTAATGAGATAACATCCGGCGACATGAACCTTATTCAGCAGCAAAATTTCGATCCCGGAATTTACTTTAATGGCTTACAGTTCCGGCTGCTCGAAGGGCGTTTTGTAAAAGAGATATTAACAGAGCAGCGTGCCTGGTTAACAGGCGTTTCGGGTGATGCTCAAATATTACTAGACAAAAAATACATCAGTGCCGACATGTACATAGGTGATGGAATTACGGCAGACCGCGGTTATCTTGGATATAATACGCACAACCAGTTTCTCGAATCGCTTTTACAATCCGGCATTATTGGCTTGCTTGCCTTTATACTGGTATGCTATACCATGCTGCGGTTAGCGATTGGGAGAAAAAACAGGGAACTTACGATCATCAGCATATTATTAATAGCATATTGTTTCAATGAATCTGTTTTTGAAACACAGTATGGCATTTCACTATTTACTTTTTTCCCCTTGTTTCTTTATTTTGGTACAGCGCATAAACCAGGGATCAAAAAAATTCACCAAAAAAACAACCCTTTTCCAAATGATTACGTCTTGAAAGGGTGAAATGCTTATTAAAATGCCTTAAATGAACACAATGACAAAAAAGAAGGTTCTCATTTCACTATTATTAGTTGCCATTTTGGCTGCGGCTTTTGGTTATTACCTGTTCAATAAAGGGCCGGTAGATGTTAAGAATGGTTCGGCAGTAAAGCTGGATGCAATTGGTTTATATGAACAATTCGATGCAGATTCAACCGGGGCATTAAAAAATTATTCAGGAAAAATATTACAGGTAACAGGGCTGGTAACCGCTGTTTCGCTCAATCAAAAAAAAGAAAAGATCATTCTTTTAAAAACCAATACCGGGGGAGCATCTGTAAATTGTACCATGGAAGAAGATCCGGGTGAAATAAAAATAAATGACGCAGTAAGCATCAAGGGAATTTGTAGTGGCATGGGCCAGGGCGACGAAGACCTTGGAATAAAAGGAGATGTATATTTAACCAGGTGTTTCTTAATAAAATAAATCAACATGCAATCAAGGTTCATCTTTATTTTGATCGTGTTCATCACAACGAATTTTTCACTTACAGCTCAAAAACTGTATACGAAGAATGGATTTGTTTCCTTTTTTTCAAAGGCTTCTATAGAAAATATCAGTGCGGAAAATAACCAGGTAATGAGTGTGCTGACATTGCCTTCCGGTGAATTACAATTCTCTGTACTCATCAAAAGTTTCCATTTTAAAAAAAGCCTGATGGAAGAACATTTCAATGAGAACTATATGGAAAGCAGTAAATATCCGAAAGCTACCTTTAAAGGAAAGATCAATGATCTTTCAAAAGTAAATTTTACAACCGATGGCAATTATACCGTTGACGTAACCGGCGACCTGGCCATACATGGCATTACAAATAAAACAACTACTACCGGAATAATAACTGTAAAGTCAGGAATTATAACTGCTACCTCAAAATTCAAGGTTAAACTTGCCGATTATAAGATCAGCATACCAAAGATCGTAAAAGACAATATCGCTGAAACTGTTGATGTTACTGTATCCTGTGTCTATGACCAAAAGATTTAACTAAACTCATTACTGATCATGAAAGCAATCAAACTAATTATTATCCTTGTTTTTTCCTATGCAAAAATAGTTGCACAGGATAGTACCGACCTGATGACCCAATTGGAAAAACAGGAACCTCCAAAAACAAACTATACGTTTGCTACCTTTAAATCAACCAGGCTTATTACCGGGCATTCAGTTGAAAATATCGGCAAAGGGGTTTTGGATGTAAGGATATTACATCGCTTTGGTCCGGTTAACAGGGGTATTTACGATTTTTTTGGATTGGATTATGCGTCTATGCGAATGGGTTTTGATTACGGCATAACAAAAAATTTCATGATCGGTATCGGCCACAGCACCTGGCAAAAAACTTATGATGCGTTTTTTAAATTAAAAATATTAAGACAATCTAGCGGCGCCGTTAATATGCCTGTTACTTTATCTGTTGTATCAACCATTGCCATCCGTACCGACCTGGCCAAACGGGATACGTTTAATAAACGCATACACACCCGCTTTGACGACAAAACAAGTTTTGCAGAACAACTGATCATTGGCCGTAAATTTTCAGATAAGTTCTCCATGCAGTTCATGCCAACATTTATTTTTAATCACAATAAGATCGACAGCATCAATACCTACACACAGAACAATAAAAATATCATAAGAGGGCAAAAAAGGAAGAACACATTCGCATTTGGCATTGGAGGAAGACTAAAAGTTTCCAAAAGAGTAAGCATCAACGCGGAATATTATTACCAGTTACCCGACGCAAAGCCGGATAAAAAATTCAACAGCGTATCGCTCGGTGTGGATATTGAAACGGGTGGGCACGTTTTTCAACTGCATTTGACCAATTCAAATGGCATGACCGAGAAATCCCTTATCACAGATACAGACGATAAATGGAAAGATGGATATATACGCCTCGGCTTTAATATTTCCAGGGTGTTCAATGTAGGTAAGCATTAGTACCGGATACCGCTTTTTTTGCTTGTATTTTTTATAGCCGTAACATTTTGTGTTACGGCTTTGTTTTTATAGCTTTGTACCTGTTGTCAGGGCGGATTTGTTTATTGTTCAACCCCGGCAATTTTTTAAAAATTGAACTAATAAACGAAATACATCTCCACCACACTCCCGGGATTTGAAAATCGTTTAAAAGTTTATGTGATTTTTTTGTGAGTCGGCTTCAGGTCGCTATTCAGCTTCATTGGCGTCGCACTCTTGTACCACATAAAAAAATTCGACAGATGAAAGACATAAAAGAACTTTTAAAAGAACGCATCCTCATCATTGATGGTGCCATGGGAACTATGATCCAGCGCTATAAATTAGAGGAAGCAGATTACCGCGGTGAACGTTTCAAGGACTGGCATACCGATGTAAAAGGCAACAATGATCTTTTAAGCATTACACAACCACAGATCATCACCGGCATCCACAAAGAATACCTCGAAGCTGGTGCAGATATCATTGAAACAAACACTTTCAGCAGTACAAGCATTGCACAGGCAGATTATGATATGCAGGCACTTGCTTATGAATTAAATGTTGCATCCGCAAAATGTGCAAGGATCGCCGCAGATGAATACACTGCAAAAGATCCGGGCAAACCTCGTTTTGTTGCAGGAGCGATCGGGCCATTGAATAAAACATTGTCATTATCACCCGATGTAAATAACCCCGGATTTCGTGCCGTTACTTTTGATGAAGTGGCAACTGCTTATACCGAACAAATAAAAGGGTTGGTTGATGGTGGTGTTGATATTATTTTAATCGAAACCATTTTTGATACCCTCAATGCAAAAGCCGCTATTTATGCAGCAAAGAATTTCTTTAGAAATAATAACCTACCTGAGTTACCCATCATGATCAGCGGCACCATCACCGATGCCAGTGGCCGCACATTAAGCGGGCAAACCCTGGAAGCATTTTATATTTCGGTGATGCATGCAAACCCATTGAGCATTGGGCTTAACTGTGCATTGGGCGCCAGTGAAATGAGGCCGCATATTGAAGAGTTGTCATCCATTGCAAGTTGTTATACTTCTGCATATCCAAATGCTGGATTACCAAATGCATTTGGTGAATACGATGAACAACCGCACGAAACAGCACATATCATTGAAGAATGGGCCAAAGAAGGTTTTGTAAATATTGTAGGTGGTTGTTGCGGCACTACACCAGATCATATAAAACACATTGCACAGGAAGTTGCAAAATTTAAACCGAGAGAATTGCCTGTTTTGGAACCTGGTCTGACGCCCTCGTCTGACCAGGTTACTGTTCTTTTATAACCAAATAAAATGAGTACAATTAACCCATATTTAAGATTAGCAGGTTTAGAACCGCTGATCATTCGTCCGGAAACAAATTTTGTAAATGTTGGTGAGCGAACAAACGTTACCGGTAGTAAAAAATTTGCACGCCTTATCAGGGAAGGGCTTTATGAGGAAGCGCTTTCCGTAGCAAGGCAGCAGGTAGAAAATGGCGCACAGGTCTTAGACGTAAATATGGATGACGCTTTATTAGAAGGTGTAAATGCAATGACCACTTTCTTAAACTTATTGCAGGCTGAACCGGATATTGCCAAAATACCAATCATGATCGACAGCAGTAAGTTCACGATCATTGAAGCAGGATTAAAATGTGTACAAGGTAAATGTATCGTGAATTCTATTTCAATGAAAGAAGGGGAAGAAAAATTCATTGAGCAGGCAATTATCTGCAGAAGTTATGGCGCTTCGGTAATTGTAATGGCTTTTGATGAAGCCGGGCAGGCAGATACAAAGATCCGCAAAGTAGAAATTTGCCATCGTGCATATAAAATATTAACAGAACAGGTTGGCTTTAAACCACAGGAAATTATTTTTGATCCCAACATATTTGCTATAGCAACCGGCATTGAAGAACATAATAATTATGCGGTTGATTTTATTGAAGCAACC
>JANNBU010000326.1:0-1798 GCA_031385805.1 Ferruginibacter sp. | reverse complement strand
TTTTGCAGTTTATCCAGATCACTGTTCCAGATGATACCGGCATGAAAATTTTCTTTCTTTATTTCATGCAGCAGCGATTTAATAGCACGGGATGATAATTCATCAATAAAAACAACTTCAGGATGATGCAACAACTCATTTAATTCATTATCCATTTCATCACATAAATAAACAGGCTTTTCTCCGTAATAGATTTTTATCTGCATAATTTACTGGTTGGATATGGTAAAAATAAAGCATTGCTTTCACATGGGTTTTATTAAGACTTATCTTTGTTGGTTTAGAAGGCTTAGATGGTTTAGAAAGTTTAGGAGCTTTAATTCAAAAAAAGCCACCTAAACCATCTAAACTTTCTAAACTCCTAAACCGGGATTAAAAGTATCCTCAACATAAAGAGCAAACAAATGACATCAAACGAAAAGGCAGTCGCAGAAAAACTATTACAGGTGCAAGCTGTAAAACTTAGTGTTGAAAAACCTTTTACGTGGGCCAGTGGCTGGAAAAGTCCGATCTATTGCGATAACAGGAAGGTTTTATCATTCCCCTACGTACGTGATTTTATTAAAAGTGAACTATGTAGTGTGATCTTTGAACAGTTTCCTGAAGCAGGGGCTTTGGCCGGTGTTGCAACAGCAGGTATAGCATGGGGGGCAATGGCTGCAGACCAGTTGAAATTACCCTATATGTATGTCAGGCCCAAACCAAAGGAACATGGAATGGGTAACCAGATAGAAGGGGCATTTGAACCAGGACAGAAAATATTAGTCATTGAAGACCTGATATCGACAGGTAAAAGCAGCCTGCAGGTATGTGATGTATTAAAAGCTGCAGGCATGGATGTGGTTGGTATGGTTTCCATATTTACTTATGGTTTTCCGGAAGCTACCGAGGCATTCTCAAAAGCTGGAACCGTTCTTAAATCGCTTACCAATTATGAAGTATTGATAAACCTGGCCGTTGAAAAGGGAACAGTCAATGAAGATCAGTTAAAAACCTTGTTAAACTGGCGAAATAATCCGTCAGAATGGAAAGGAATTGAATAATTTTAGGTTCATTTAATAATGATCTTCGTATGAAACAACTTCAATTAAGTCTTATTGGTCTTCTGGGACTCGCATTTACATCCTTTGCCCAGCAGAAAGCAACTGATAAAGCAGTTATTAAAACTCCTACGGTGCAATGCGATATGTGTAAGGAAAAGATAGAAAATTACCTGGCCCATCAATATGGTATTACTTCTGTAAAAGTTGATGTAAAAAAGAAAATTACTACAGTAACCTGGATAACAGACAGGACCAATATTGAAGTTATCAAAACTGCCATTGCAAATGCAGGATATGATGCCGATGATGTTACTGCCGATGAAATAGCATACAAAAGGCTTCCGAAATGTTGTAAAAAACCGGTAGAAACGCCTATTGTTAATAAAAAAGATTAATTCCCCCTGCAATAGAATTTTAAACCCGTCTGATTGATACCAGGCGGGTTTTATTTTGATAAATAACCCGGGTTTCAATAAAACCGGAGGATATTTACCTGGATTGATCAGCCAATTGAAACTATAAGCTTATACTTGATTTGATCAGTAGAGGCCCCGATTTTTATATCCAATAACGAGTGATGAATTTTGCTCCGTGAATTTAAGGAAGATGAAGAAAACCCGGTTTAAGCCGGGAAGTTTGTTAATAATAAGAAGCTTGATCAGCAATTCTAATATAAAATCATTGGCCAGTAGGAGGGATTAGCCGGTTTTAATGCGCCTGAGATCAGGCTAAATGAAAATTCCGGAAAAAAAATC
>JANNBU010000293.1:0-10151 GCA_031385805.1 Ferruginibacter sp. | reverse complement strand
GCTATCAAAGCTGAGAAGCGTCCAAAGAAATATTGCCGTTTTAAAAAGATGGGCATTCGCTACATCGATTATAAAGACGGGGATTTCCTGAAAAAATTTCTGAATGAGCAAGGGAAATTATTGCCACGCCGCATTACCGGAAACTCTTTGAAGTTTCAGCGTAAAGTAAGCGAAGCAGTAAAGAAAGCACGTCAAATGGCGATCCTTCCTTACGTTACAGATCTTTTGAAATAAAGCAAAGGCCCCATCTATCTTCCCCGAAGGGGAAGCAACCAGGTAGATCAGAGCAAATAAAATAAAGTTCTTAATTAACATGGCTCTTTCGAGTCCCCTTCGTGAAGGGGATGGGTCAATTTTTCACCACCCTAATCCCGCCTAAGGCGGGAGAAAGTCCTTAACTGAGATTGGGTAAAAATGCAAAACAATGCAGGTAATATTAATACAAGATGTAAACAATTTAGGCGGCGTAAATGAATTGATAACTGTGAAGAATGGTTATGGCCGCAACTATTTAATACCCAGCAAACTGGCTGTGGAAGCAAGTCCGAGCAATTTGAAGCAAATGCAGGAAAAACTTAAGCAACAAGGTAAAAAGGAAGCTAAATTATTAGCCGAGGTCAACAACGTTATTGCAGTTTTGAGAGATGGTGCTTTAAAGATCGGTGCTAAAACTGGTACCAGTGGAAAAATCTTTGGTAGTGTAACTTCTGTTCAGATAGCACGTGCTATTAAAGAACAAAAAGGTTATGAAATTGATCGCCGCAGAATTCACATCATTGATGACGTGAAAGAACTGGGTACTTTCAAAGCTAAAATTGATTTCGGTAACGGAAACGAAACTGAAGTTGAATTTGAAGTGGTAGCTGAATAATTTCAAACATCATAAATTTTCTGATCCGCCTTTTATAAGGGCGGATTTTTTTATTCATAAAGAAACAGCCTTTGTTGGTCGCCTGAACATAAGTGTTCGGAAGATGGCTTTTCTCTAACCCCAGCCTTAAGGCTGGGGTTAGAGAAAAGTTCTGCTACCAAGGGCTTTAGCCATGTTGAACCAATTAATTACGCCATTTGTAGAAGTATATTATCATGGCTAAAGCCCGGATAACTTAGATGGATTTCTTAACACTTGTGGTCGTCTCAACAACAACATGTCTTTTTTTATAGCTCCTGTAAAAACGCTTTTACCAAATTACTATCTGCAGCAATTTTAGTACTTTTCTTTTCTTTACTCAATTGCAGTTGTACGGATACCGGTATTGGAACTATTTGCCCTATCACAGGTTCCACCACATCATAGAATTTAACAGGGTGAGCCGTTTCTAAAAATATCCCTTTACTATTTTTATGAAGATCTAAATATTTATTCAAAGCGATCCAGGCAACAGCTCCATGTGGATCCAATAGATATTCTTCCTTTTCAAATACTGATTTAATAACCGTTTTTGTATCCTCATCAGTTACACTATAACTGCTAACGATGTTTTTTAGTTCACTTATATTGTCTTTAAACATTTCCTGTATGCGAACAAAATTACTTGGATCACCCACATCCATTGCGTTTGAAATGGTTGCAACCGCTTTTTTAGACTTATAATCTCCTGTTCTGAAATATTCAGGTACTACATCATTTGCATTACATGCCGCAATAAAATGTTTTACAGGTAAGCCTGATCGTTGTGCCAATAGCCCGGCGCATATATTTCCAAAATTCCCGCTAGGCACTGAAATAACGGGCGGATCATTTTTATCCTTCCACTGCTTCCAAGCAAAGAAATAATAGAATTGCTGCGGTAACCAGCGGGCTACATTTATAGAATTAGCTGAAGTGAGAAATATTTTTTTATTCAATACTTCATCGGCAAAAACATTTTTTACCATTCGCTGGCAATCATCAAAATTGCCTTCTACTTCTAATGCATGAATATTGCTGCCCAAAGTTGTCAATTGTTTTTCCTGTACACTACTTACTTTGCCTGATGGATACAATATCACAACTTCCACGCCATCTACATTATAAAAGCCATTCGCAACAGCACCTCCTGTATCGCCGGACGTAGCAACCAATACAACAACCTTTTCATTTTTTTCTTTTGCAAAAAAACCAAGGCAACGGCTCATGAACCTGGCACCTACATCTTTAAATGCAAGTGTGGGGCCGTGAAATAATTCCAATGAAAAGATATTGTCATTCACTTTTACCAGTGGGATATCAAAATCAACTGTTTCGCTACAGATCTTTTTCAATTCTTCCGCAGGGATTGAATCACCCACATACGGTGATATTATTTTAAAAGCGATCTCAGCATTGCTATAAATATCAATTTGATCAATAAGATCTTTATCAATAGCTGGAATATATTCAGGAAAATACAATCCTTTATCAGGAGCCTGGCCTTTTATCGTTGCTTCCTTAAAGTCAACTGCCTGTGATTGTTTATTTAAGCTATAATATTTCATAATTTTTTATTGCTCCGTGTAATTCTGTGCCGTTGCGATTATTGCCACAAAGGCACTAAGGCACAAAGATTTTATTCTTTTACAATCTTTACTCCTTCACTGTTAAGAGTAGTTACATAGGTTCTGAAATCAATACCGATCTTTTTATAAACTTCAGTCATGACAGCTTCAACAGCCATGGCTGTTTTTTTATGTTCGCTTAACATGAAAACAGATGGTCCTGATCCCGAGATACCTCCACCCAATGCACCTGCTTCCTTACTTTCCTTTTTGATCTCGTCAAATCCTGGTATCAGTATCCTCCTTATAGGCTCTATCAATACATCTTCCAGCGAGCGGCCGATCAACGCGTAATCATTTTTTAGCAAGCCGGTTACCAGTCCGGCAATATTACCCCATTGCTGGATGGCATCTTTTAACTGTATTTCTTTGCGAAGTATTTGCCTGGCATCAGATGTTTTTACTTCTATTTGTGGATGAACAACAGTAACGAATAGATGAGGCGCCGGCAGCGGAATAATATCCAATGGAAATATGGAACGGATCAATGTAACGCCGCCGTAAATGCAGGGTGCAATATTATCAGCATGCTTTACACCTGAAGCAAGTTTTTCACCGTTCATGGCAAAACGCACCAGGTCATCTTTCGAAAAAAAACCATCCAGCAAATGATTCGCAGCTACTACCGCACCAGCCGCTGCCGCTGCACTCGAACCAAGACCGCTTCCCGGTTTGATATTTTTAGTAACAACCATATCAAAGCCAACAGGTTTTCCATACTCCTCCATCAATGCAAGCAATGAAACACCGGCTACATTTTTTCCAGGTTCAGTGGGAAGATTGAATGCATCCAGGTGTTTTATACGCAAACCAGGTTCATCACTAAGTGTAACCTCCATTTCATCAAAAGGATCATGTATGGCCATTCCCAGGATGTCGAAACCACAAACGAGGTTTGCAATGGTAGCAGGGATGATGACTTTAACTTTTTTCATTAATTTTCAATTAATACGTCATTGCGAGGAACGAAGCAATCTAAAGATCATCTAAATTAAGATTGCTTCACTGTGTTCGCAATGACGGATCGTTATTAAATTCTCGCTGCACGGATAATATCTGCAAATACACCCGATGCAGTTACTTCTGCACCGGCACCGGCACCCTTTACAACCAATGGTTGATCAACATATCGGTTTGTAAAAAATAATACAATATTATCTTTCCCGTATAAATGATAAAAATCATGTGCCGGATCAATGTGTTGTAATCCAACGGAAGCTTTTCCATGCTCAAATTTGGCTACAAATTTCAATTTCTTTCCTACTGCTGCTGCTGATTGATATAATTTTTTGAAGTGCGCTTCTTCTTTTACCATGGCTTTATAAAAATCATTCACCGTTCCCTGCATACAGGAATCGGGCATAAAAGAATTATTACTGATCTCTTCCATTTCCATGTTTGTTCCTGCTTCCCTTGCCAGGATCATGATCTTTCTCATTACATCTTTACCACTCAGATCAAGCCTTGGATCCGGTTCTGTATAACCTTCATCCTGTGCCTGTTTTACAATTTCTGCAAAAGGCCTTTCACCATTGTAATTATTGAATACAAAATTCAATGTGCCGCTGAGTACCGCTTCTATCTTATTTACTTTATCCCCGCTTCTTACCAGTTCATTTAATGTTCCTATAACGGGCAGGCCTGCCCCAACATTTGTTTCAAAAAGAAAAAGAGAACTGAATTCTGTTGCCAGTTCTTTTAATTTTTTATAGTAAGCATACTCTGATGAAGCAGCCACTTTATTGCATGCAACAACAGAAATACTTTTTTGCAATAAATGATCATACAACCTGGCTACTTCATCATTGGCAGTTATGTCAACAAAAACACTGTTACGCAAATTTTTCATGCGAATCGTTTCTGAAAATTTTCCGAGATCGATCTGCTCTCCTTTCTCCAGCAATTTTTCCCAGTTCCCAAGGTCTATCCCTTCATCATTGAATAACATTCTTTTACTATTGGCCATTCCAACAACATTTATATTGAGGGAAAGGGTTTTTTGAAGGTATGATTGTTGTTGCTGTAACTGCGACAACAATCTCCTACCTACATTCCCAACACCGGTTATAAAAAGATTCACCTGTTTGTAGGTTGTTTCAAAAAATTCTTCATGTAAAACGTTTATGGCTTTTTTTACATCGGCTGTAGCAATCACGGTGGATATATTTCTTTCTGATGATCCCTGTGCAATTGCTCTTATATTCACGCCATTTCTTCCCAATGCACTGAACATTTTACCACTGATACCTGAGTGATTCTTCATATTATCTCCAACAACCGCTACGATTGATAATGCTTCTTCTACAATAAGCGGTTGTAACATATCCGTAGCGATCTCATAAGTAAATGCACTGTCAACAGCAGCTTTCGCTTTACTTACATTCGCCCCTTCAATACCAACACAAATAGAATGTTCTGATGAACTTTGTGTGATAAGGATGACGTTGATATATGCATTTGCCAATGCTTCAAACAATCTTTTTGAAAATCCCGGAATGCCAACCATTCCACTTCCTTCGAGGCTTAACAGCACAATATTGTTTATACTTGAAATACCACAAACGGTATTCTCTGATTTTAATGTCTCATTATGAATAAGGGTTCCTTTATCGGTGGCTGCAAAACTGTTTTTTATCCATACCGGTATATTTTTATTCATTACCGGCTGAATGGTTGGCGGGTAAATTACTTTTGCACCAAAATGCGATAACTCCATTGCTTCCTGATAAGATATCTGTGGAATTAATTTTATGTTATTTACCAATCTTGGATCGGCGGTCATCATCCCCGAAACATCTGTCCATATTTCAAATACGGTTGCATCGGTTCCGGCAGCAAGTATGGCCCCTGTATAATCAGAGCCACCCCTTCCCAGGGTGGTGGTTTCTCCATCTTTATTGAAAGCAATAAATCCCGGGAAAATAAATAACCGTTGTTTTGATGAAGAAAAATAGCCGGAGATATTATTATTTGTAATAAAAAAATTAACCGCTGCTTTTCCAAAATTGGAATCTGTTTTTAAAAGTTCCCTTGAATCTTTCCATTCATTTTCCAGGGCCATGGATTGAAGTTTTGCTGAAAGTATCTGCGATGATAACAGCTCCCCATAGCTGATCACCCTGTCTTTTGTACGTTCAGAGAGTTCGCCCAGTAAATAAATACCTTTACAGATATCCTCAATTTCATTTATTATCTTTTTAACGAGGCTTAATAAACTGCTTTGCTGTGTAACCGGCATGATGTTCTTTACTACATCTATATGTCTTGTTTCAATTTCGAGGAGTACTGTTTTAAATGACTCATCAGCAACTGAAGCCAGTGTTGCAGTTTTTAATAATGTGTCAGTAATTCCACCCAGGGCAGATACAACAACAGCCGTTTTATCTTTAGCGCATGCATTTTTTATGATATCGGCAACGATATTAATGTTTGCTGCATTTTCTACAGAAGTCCCACCAAATTTTAATATCTGCATAATATTTTATTTAGAACAATTGTAATAGATGAAAACCGGGCCGGGATCCGGAGAAAAGCTGAACGCCCAAAAGTTGATATGAGAATGTACAACCCTAACGGGTTGTTGTGGTTCCGGTTGTTGGTACAAAAATGAATATTGGCCTGTTATTTAATCCAGGAACTGAAAAAAAACAAATATGGTTATTTCTTTTATACACGGTTTATATCAATCTCAAGATAAAGAAAAACAATAAAGAAAAGATGAAAATAAAATCTTTTGCAGTAAATTCTACAGGAATAATTCTTCAATTTTGATTTGAAAAAGTGATTTAATTACTTCATAACTTGTTTATTATCAATTATATATGTCTAAATTGAAATATTTTAAGAATTCATATCATTTTAAATGGAAAACATTACCTTTACAACGCATTAATGGTTTTAGTTTTCACTGTTGGCTGATTTAACTTTATTGAGAGTCGTTTTCAGTTCATTGTAGCAACTAAGTCATTATGGATCTTTATTTAATTATTTAAAAGTTTTTTACAATGAACATTTATGTAGGAAATCTCAGTTGGACAATGACCGACGACGATTTAAGCAACCTTTTTACACAATACGGTAGTGTAACAAGTGCAAAAATTTTGAAAGACAAAATGAACGGCCGCAGTAAAGGTTTTGGTTTTGTTGAAATGGAAGATGATGAAGCAGCTCGTACTGCTATTTCCAATTTAAACGAAACTGAAGTACAGGGACGTAAGTTAATTGTTAACGAATCACAACCACGCCAGGAAGGTGAAGGTGGATTCAAAAAGCGTTCAGGCGGCGGCGGTTACGGCGGCGGCGGCGGTGGATATAAGAAAAGCGGCGGTGGCGGCTACGGCGGCGGCGGTGGACGCAGCAGCGGTGGTGGTTATGGCGGCGGCGGTGGACGCAGCGGCGGAAGCGGCGGCGGATACAACAGGGATTATTAATATTCTCTATAACTATTCTAAAAGACCTCTCATTTATTGGGAGGTTTTTTTATTAGATGGAAGAGAAGAACATGAATAAATTAGGAACATTTTTTGTGAACAGGGAACAACTACCCTTGAAATTTATGATGCTGGTAAATAATAAAGGATTACCCGAAAATAAAAAATATTATCTTTAGTAACACCAAAACTCTTGACATGAAAACAATACTTTTGGTTTCTGTTTTATTGATATTCATTACTCCCCTAAATGCACAAGTGGGGATTGGAATTACAACACCACACCAGAGTGCGGCACTTGAGATCAAAGACAGTACCAAAGGTATTCTCATACCAAGATTAAAAATGTCTCAAAGGCTGGCTATGGCAAATCCTGCAGAGGGATTGATGGTATACCAGGTAGATTCGATTAGAGGTTACTGGCATTTTAATGGTGTAACGTGGATGCATATCTATTCTTCATCCAGTACCGGTAATGTAGGCGGTAAAATGAAACTCGTATTGGCGGACAGTATAACCAATGCAGAAGCGCAAGCCATTATTGCTTCAGACTATGGACCAAATACACAGGAAATATGTGTGATCAGCTGCTATAAACTTACAACCCTTGACCTGTCAATGGTTAAAACTTCAACCAACATTTTTATCAGTGATAACCCAATCCTGCAGACCGTTAATTTATCCAATTTGAAAACAGTTGTCGGGCATTTATATGTAGTTAACTGCCCTGTATTGAACTCACTGAATCTTTCATCATTACAGAATATATTTCTTGGTACACTGGCATTTGATTTTCCAATATATTTTTCACTAGCAGATTATGCATTATATATTGCCGGGGTCAAACTCACAAATCTCACACTACCGGTGCTTAAATCAGTCACTGGAAATATCCTGATAGAAGATAATTTTAGTTTGACTACTATCAATTTCCCTTCTTTAGTAAAAGTATCAGCATACTATTATGTGAGAAATAATTTTTCACTTACAAATCTTTCAATGCCCTTATTTGAAAGTTGTAATATATTTGAAATATACCGGAATATTTCGCTTCCAAAATTATCCTTGCCATCTTTTAAATCTGTTTCGACTATATCCATTAGGTATGATAATTCTCTTACAAGTGCTAGCTTTCCTGCACTTGAACGTTTTATACCATCTGGTACAGAGATTGAATCAAGTTCTGTTATTAATAATTGCCTGCAATTGACTAACCTGGAAATAGGTACCCTGGTGCAATTCACTGCAACAGGATTAAATTTAAACTCATTAAAATTAACTACCCCAGGCATAAATATGCTTTTAAGCAAGTTTGTTTCAATCACTCCGAATATTTCCGGAAAAACACTCGATTTCAGGCAGTCAATTCCTGCGCCTCCGAGTGGGCAGGGCATTATAGATAAAGCGACGCTAATCGCCCATGGAAATACTGTCTACACTAACTGATCTAAGCAAGGTTAACACAGCGGCGGAAGCGGCGGCGGATACAACAGGGATTATTAATATTCTCTATAACTATTCTAAAAGACCTTTCATTTATTTGGAAGGTTTTTTTATGTTCGGAGGTTTTTCTGGATGCTGGATAGAGGCTTTGCGCTGGTTCTACAGCATTGTACAAGTATGAACTTTTACCGCAATGTTCTGATAAATTTTTTCCTTACCGATTCCTTTTTAATGATAGCCCGGAAGCTTGAATGCAGATTATTCAAAGATGTATGTATGTTATATTCATAATTAATATTCATTTCCCCTGTTGGGCCCAGCTCTTTTGTAAAGAAGAAACTATTGATGTCTTTGGTTACTAAGTCGCTTCCTGTTTGTAAGCTGATGCGGAAATATATTGAATTATCAATATCAAGTGACCTGGTTTCTTTTTTGCCATTGACCATTTCTACATATTGAGGTGCTTTAAGTTCTTCCTTCTTGATTTTATTTCTATTGGCAAAATAATAATGCCAAAATGTATCATCAGTAATCATCTGTGTTGAATAATCAAAGCATCTGTCTTTCCTGGTTACAAATGTTTTCCCTTTATCCTTCCAAAAAATATAGGTTGGCAGGGAAGAAAAATTCTCTGTACATAAATTCGTTCCGCTTACAAGTTGAAAGTGGCAACCAATGCAGTATTCATTATAGATACACAGTGTATCGATCCCGTTTGCACGCAGTTTTTGAGTATATTTTTTAACAATAGAGTCTAATTGCGGCTGTGAAACCTGCCCAAAGGACAAAATGGAAAGTACCTGGAAAAAGAAAAGGAATATAAATTTGTTTGTGCTCATATAAATTCGTTAGCGGTTCGTAGTTCTTTCACGGCTTTCATTTTTTGTTATACTTATTG
Organism: Ferruginibacter sp.; assembly: GCA_031385805.1. Classification (GTDB taxonomy): domain Bacteria; phylum Bacteroidota; class Bacteroidia; order Chitinophagales; family Chitinophagaceae; genus Ferruginibacter. Next base: position 863 of record JANNBU010000293.1, on the reverse strand, counting down.
TCTTTCCACTTATTTGTCAGTAATTCGCTGTCGGCTATAAGTTCGTTAAGTCGTTTTTGTCTTGTAGTTTCTTGTTTTGCATTCATAACCCAATTTGATGAGGGCTTTTTGTATGAAGGTGCAAGTGATTGAAAATAGTCCCAAGCTATTTTATTCGCTTTAAATTGTTTTTCAAGTTCAGGTGAAAATTTTACTTCTTCATTTTCAAAGGCATAAATTTTTGATTTGTTTTCTGTTCGGTTCTCAAAACTTGCAAGTCCTGCTGGTTGCATAAGTCCTTGCTTTGTTAGGTCTTCTATTTTCCGAATATTAACTGCACTCCAAATGCTTGTTTTTTTTCGTTGGGTAAAGCGAATTTGATAACTGTTTTTGTCAATGGATTTTCGTACACCGTCTATCCAACCAAAACAAAGTGCTTGGTCTACTGATTGTGACCAAGTCATAGAAGGAATGTTTGAGTCAACTTTATAAAAACCCACCAAAATTTCTGTTTCTTTTTTATAGTTTTTTTCTAACCACTTTCTAAATTCTTTTTGTGTTGCAAAAAAAGTTGGTGTCATTTTACTTTGTCTGTTTATTTAAAAAGTAAAGCAATATTGAAGCAATAATAAACATCTTCAATTTTTATATTGGAAGTTGCATTTAAATATTCTCTAATTCTGTCGGCAAGTTTTGTGTTGTAAGCCATTTTCAAATAAATTATTTTGAATTGTTGGCAAAAGTTAAAGTGTCAAAATAAATGGTCAATGATTGTAGCTTTTCATTCTTAATAGTCCAAACTTCTGCTACATTGCCATTTTTTTTTGTCCGTTTGGAAATAAATAGTCATAGTTGCCAATTACACAAGCATTGTCGCCTTGAAT
>JANNBU010000264.1:0-3741 GCA_031385805.1 Ferruginibacter sp. | reverse complement strand
CTGGCGAATGGTTTCAATGGTTCTGGTGCTCAGGAAGATCACATTAGATATTTATTCAGTAGTATTATCTTCGGCAAGCAGTAGCAGAATCTTAATTTCCTTTTCATTGAAGTGTATGGGTGTATTGGTACCGAAATGCTGCCTCACGTTTTTTTTCTGCAACAGTTTCCCCATCACAGCCTTATTAACGAGTTCGTTGAAATAAAAATCATCGTTCATACAGGTAAGAATGGCTTCATAAATTTCCTCGGGGTCGGTTGTCTTGGTGAGGTATGCATTGGCGCCCATTTCCATCATTTTGCTGATCATCTGCTGGTCATCGTACATGGTAAGTACAATGATCTTGATCTCTTCAAATTCTTTCCTGATAAGCTGTATGCCATTGATGCCGTCAATTTCGGGCATACGGATATCCATGAGCAATACATCGGGTTTTTTAATAGCGATCTTGTGCATCATGTCCTTGCCATCTTCCGCTTCCCAAAGCATTTTTAGATTGGATTTGCCCGCAAGTGCCATCTTGATACCATCACGAAAAATTTTATGGTCGTCGGCAATGGCGATTTTAATCAGATTTTCAGTAGACATTGTTCGATTTATTGGAGTTAGTTTTAAGAATATTCAATTTACATTTTTCAACTAATAAATGAGTATTTCAGTGATTAAAATTAGTGAATAATTTCATTAGTTTATTGATTTTCAGTGTATATCTGAAATTTTACTACGTAAATATACGATTATTAAAACACGTAACATTACTTACTTTATTTGGGCAAATACCTATTGAAAAGTAAAACTTCTTCGGTGTTTTACGATACTTTTCTTTTTTAAAATGTAAATTTACCTCGTAAAGCTACGAATTTTTCCATAGTAAAATTACTATTTAGTTTTCGTATATTTACCTTAAATTTTATGACTTTTTGGTGGGTTATTTCGGCTGCAATTCATTACAGTATTGAGTTTTGTTAAAAATGTACAAATACGAATAAAGCACGGTCCCTTGCACGAAGAATCAAAATGTTGGAAGTTAGCAGTTCAAATAATCGTAAACCACTTAAATTAATTACAATGAACTTAAACGATGGTGTTTCTTTGTTTTGTAATGACTAAGTAAATTTTGATATTGTATTTCAGTTAGTTATTTTTGATTCAAATTAACTGTTATTCAAAATTTTCTTTCTTATATTACATTTTTTGCAGAAATTATACCTTTAATCTTTTGTATTATTTTTTATAAAAAAATTAATACAAAGGCCTTAAAGGTTTTTTTTATTTATGTCACTTTACTTGCTTCATTTGATATTTTAAGTGTTATTGCTTATTATTTAATTAAATCAAAATTTATTTATTCTTTTATTATTAGATTTTATGTACCAATAGAATACTGTATTTGTTGTTTGTTTTTTTATAATTTATATATTAATCAAAGAGTCAAAAAGATTATTATTTATTCTATTGCCCCATTCACTATATATTCTATTTATGATTTAGTAATTACTCTTAAAACTAACATCTTTAATAACAATACAAGGATAATAGAATTTTTAATATTTATAATTTTTATTATATACATTTTCTATGAAAAAATGAATACTGTTGTTTTATATCCATTATACCAAACTATTACATTTTGGATTTGTGTTGGCTTTTTTTTATACTTCACAGGGAATTTTTTTTTCTTTCTATTCATTAAGTCTACAGATGATCAGCATTTAAAAGATCAGATGAAGTTTATTTATATTTTCGTGACAATCACTAAAAACATTTTCCTTGGCTTTGCGTTTTTTGCAAATGAAGTAATAGAGAGTAAAAGTAATAATATGGAAATACCCGATAACCTAGATTTAGATAATTTTTCAAACAAGAATTTTAATTAATTATATAAATAATGTTTTTTCTGCAGGTAACTGATAATGCAAGTGTGTCTAAGTTGATGTTAATCGGCTCAATAGGTATGCTTACCCTTGCCATCGGCATCATCGTATTCGTTATCTTTCACCAGCGCAAAGTGATCCGCTACCAGTTGCAGATGAAAAAACTGGAATCAGAAAAGCAACAGATCTTACTCAACGCATCCATTCGTTTCCAGGAAGAAGAACGCCAGCGCATAGCTGCTGATCTGCACGATGATGCAGGTCCGCTATTGGCTACTGCCCGTTTATATTTAAATGAAAATTTAGTAAACCAGGAAAAAGCCCAGCAATTACAAAGCATCTTCAGCGCCAAACAGATCATCGATGATGCTATATTGCTAATAAGAAATATCAGCCATAGCCTGATGCCGCCAACACTCAAAAACTTTGGTTTGGAAAGCGCTACCACCGACCTTTTCCAGAAAATAAGCGGCAGCGGTACCCTGAATGCCAGCGCCCGTTTTCATGATTACAGGGAGCGTTTAAAAGTTGACCAGGAACTTCTAATTTTCCGTATCATACAGGAGCTGGTGAACAATATCATCAAACACAGCAATGCCGGTTTTATTCACCTTACGCAAAATGCGAATGGCAATAATTTATACCTGAGGCTCCATCACGATGGCAAAGGTATTGTGCAGGCAGAGTTCGATAAGCTGAACCACAGTGCTACCGGGCTGGGTTTAAAAAATATCGCCAGCCGTATGAAGGTTTTGAACGGTCGTATATACTTTGAAATTGACCCCAGCCAGACCTATTATAAAGTTACCCTGGAAGTACCCAAAGAGACGATCGTTTAAGTATTTCGCCAATCTAAACATTCAGCATTTCTATTTTCACAATGGGTTGCCAACCTTTAATAGTCTTTCAATGCCATTAGTAGAATTTCAAAGGTTGGCAACCCTTAATAACCTTTAATAGCATTTCATTACCTTTAGCAGAATTTCAAAGGTTGGCAACCCTTAATTGTTAATTTCTTTTCGTTATTTTTGCCTGAATAATATGGAAACAGAATCCAATCAAATAAAAGTTGCAATAGCGGATGATCACAAAATTTTCAGGAAAGGTGTGATCCTTTCTATGCGCCCCTTCATGAATATTAAATTTGTGATGGAAGCAGAAAACGGAGAGGATCTGTTGGAGAAAATTCCTGAATCAATGCCCGATGTGATCCTCTGCGATCTGAAAATGCCCATCAAAGATGGTATTGATGCAACCAAAATGATCACTAAGAATTTCCCCGGTATACGCGTCATCATTCTTACCATGTATGAAGATGAAAGATTTGTCGGCCACCTGATGGATTGCGGCGCTGCCGGCTATTTATTAAAGAATACAGAACCATCCGAGATCAAACGTGCCATTATGGATGTAATGCGTACTGGTTTTTACCTGAACCCTTTTGTAAATAAAGTTCTGATCAAGAAAAATTATTCCAAGCAAAAATTCAATCATAACCTCAGTTCCGAGATCGTATTAAGCGATCGTGAAAAAGAAGTACTCACACTGGTATGTATGGAATTCACAGCAACTGAAATTGCCACTAAAATGGATATCAGCGCCCGAACTGTTGAAGCAATAAAAGACAGGCTGATGGAAAGATTTGGTGTGAAAAACTCTGTAGGATTAGTGTTCTATGCTATGAAGAATCAGTTGATAGATTAGAAAATGCCGATACCGGATACAAGATACCGGATAAGTTTTTTTACTTCGTGGCATTATTTAGTCGTCCCTTAAAAAGTTAATTCAGCTTAATCAGGGCCGGGCAAAGTTGGGCGTTGGGCTTAAGGAGATAAAAAATGGCCTGAAAAAAACGAAACAAAAATAA
>JANNBU010000263.1:0-19840 GCA_031385805.1 Ferruginibacter sp. | reverse complement strand
TACAAAAAAGCTCATCCGATAAAATCAGATGAGCTTTTAATATTTTTAAGATATGTATGAGCATTGATCTGACTTATCTTTCCCGTCTCAACGATCCCAATAAAATAGGGAGTTAAAAACGAGATGGAATTGGCACCTTTTCCCGGTAATACCGGGATAGGTTGTCAAGGCTTCAACGGGCCATTACCCTCTGCCTTTCTTGATAAGTATAACTTGTAAGAACTATCGCAAAGATATAAGTGCTAATTTGATTTCACCAAATAATTTTTTGTTAACGTAACTTTGATTGAAAAATAAAATGGCTTGTAATCCTTTACTGTATTGAGTTTAAATAAAAAAAATAATTTTAATTATTTAAGATTTCTTTCCATCCATTCAGCTTGTGAAGAAGCTGATTGTTCAAAACTTACCTGTTCTCCTATTTTCTTCTGACCGGAAATGATGGATTTACTTACCATTGAATGTTCTATCACTTCATTTTCTTTCATGCCCATCATCTTCATCAGCGGTATCAGTTTTTCACTGCCAAAATGTTTAAACAATGGTTCATCCATGGCACTGTAAACCATGATGTTTTTTGTTTTCCAGTTGGCAACAAAATTTTCTTCTTTTGTGTGAATGGGATAATGTTCTACAAATACGGGTGTATAAGATTGCAATTGTGATGCGGTTAAATACCTTGTTTCTGTTATCCTGTTTTCATCCAGGCCATTTGTGGAAAAATAATTTTTAAACTGTTTTGCCGTATCACTGAACCAGGCTATGAAAATGACAGATTCATTTTCTTTGGCAAGTTCTGCACAAGCTTTCATCTTGGCTTCTGTATTCATATAAGCCCTGTCCCTGAACAAATGGTCTTTGTCTCCTGATTCCTTTTTTCCAAATAAATTTGAGAACATATTTTCTGATTTATGCAACTGCAAATGTATTGATCCCGGAACAAATCTTTATCATTTGATTTGCAAACAGGCCTTGGTTTGTTTGTATCTTTGTAGCAAGGGAGTACAAAATGGCTACAAAACAAGCGAAAGTTATTATTTCAAAAACAGGCGATGAATTTATAGAAGTGTTTGGTGCAAGAGAGCACAACCTGAAGAACATTGATATTAAAATTCCAAAAAACAAATTAGTTGTATTTACTGGTGTAAGTGGCAGCGGAAAATCTTCACTCGCATTTGACACCATTTACAATGAAGGACAGCGCCGGTACATGGAAAGCTTTTCTGCTTATGCCCGGCAGTTTGTGGGAGATATGGAACGGCCGGATGTTGATAAGATAACCGGCCTTTCACCAGTGATCTCCATTGAACAAAAAACCACCAATAAAAATCCACGCAGTACAGTAGGGACAATTACGGAGATCTATGATTTCCTTCGGTTGCTTTATGCCCGTGCAAGTGAAGCATACAGCTATAACACCGGAAAAAAAATGGTGAAATTCAGCGAAGAGGAAATTGTAATATCCATTTTCAAAAAATATAAGGAAAAAAAAATAAGTTTACTTGCCCCGTTGGTTCGGGGAAGAAAAGGTCACTACCGTGAATTGTTTGAAGATATCCGGAAAAAAGGATTTTTAAAAGTACGGGTAGATGGGGAAGTGATGGATCTTGCCCCACGTATGCAGGTTGACAGGTATAAGATACATAATATAGAAGTAGTGGTTGACAGGTTACAGGTTACAGATGACATGAGATTGAGATTGAGCCAAAGTGTACAAAAAACCTTGCAGCTTGGTAAGGATCTCTTGTTCTTATTGATCAATGATGACAACAAGATTGCACAGTATAGCAAACAATTGATGTGTATTGATACAGGTATCAGTTATGAAGAACCATCACCCAATGCATTTTCATTTAACTCACCTTATGGTGCATGCCCTGTTTGCAAAGGGTTGGGAACGGTATACCAGGTTAGTATGGATAGTGTAATCCCCGATAAGAATTTATCCATAAAAGATGGCGCTATTGTACCTCTTGGCGAAGAAAGGGAAGCACATGTATTTAAACAGGTACAACAGATCGCTAAAAAATATAAAATAAATTTAGAAAAGCCTGTAAAAGAGCTTTCACAAAAAGCATTGAATGTATTGCTTTACGGAAAGGAAGTGGTTGATGATAGTATGAGCGAAGCTGTAGATATGGATATCCAGTCTGCAGACAATACCTTTTACGAAACAGAATATGAAGGTGTGGTAAATATGGTGAAGCGCTGGTTTTCGGCTACGAATACCAGTGAGTATATCCGTGACTGGGCAGAAAAATTCATGCAATTAAAACCATGCGATACCTGCAATGGAACCCGGTTGAGAAAGGAAAGTTTGTGGTTTAAGGTTGATGAGAAAAATATTGCCGAACTAAGTGCCATGGATCTTGATAAACTGGCTGAGTGGTTCACTGGTTTGGAGAACCGGATAAGTGATAAACAAAATATTATTGCCAAAGATGTATTAAAGGAAATAAGAGAACGGTTACAGTTTTTATTAGATGTAGGGTTAACATACCTGACATTATACCGTCCTTCGAAAAGCCTTAGTGGTGGCGAGTATCAGCGAATCAGGCTTGCCACACAAATAGGGTCACAACTGCAGGGAATCACTTATATCCTGGATGAACCGAGTATTGGATTGCATCAACGAGACAATCAAAGATTGATACTTGCTTTGCAAAACCTGCGAAATATTGGCAACAGTGTTTTGGTAGTAGAGCACGACAAAGATATTATGCTTGCAGCTGATCATTTAGTTGATATTGGCCCTAAAGCGGGATCACATGGAGGCAGGATCGTAACAGAAGGCACACCCACAGAAATATTGAGATCAAATTCAGAAACGGCACAATACCTCAGTGGTAAAAAAAGTATTGCCGTACCAAAGGAGAGAAGAAAAGGAAATGGAAATTTTATAGAACTTAAAGGTGCAAGAGGAAATAATTTAAAAGAAGTATCTGTAAAATTCCCTTTAGGAAAATTAATATTGGTAACAGGCGTAAGCGGCAGTGGAAAATCTACTTTGATAAATGAAACATTGTATCCGTTGCTGAGCAGGTTTTGTTATAATTCAAAAGCAGAAGCATTACCTTATAAAAATATCAAAGGGCTCGAACAAATTGATAAGGTCATAGAAATAGATCAAAGCCCGATCGGAAGAACACCACGCAGTAACCCTGCAACATACTGTGGATTTTTTACTGACATACGCACCTTGTTTGCTTCTGTACCCGAATCAAAAATAAGAGGTTATGCGGCCGGACGTTTTTCATTCAATGTGAAAAGTGGCCGTTGTGATGTTTGTGAAGGCGGAGGTATGCGTGTAATAGAAATGAATTTTTTACCCGATGTATATGTTCATTGCGAAAAATGCAATGGTAAAAGATACAACAGGGAAACACTTGAAATCAGGTATAAAGGAAAATCGATCAGTGATGTATTGGATATGACCGTTGATGATGCAGTGGAATTCTTTAATGCTGTTCCATATATCTATCGTAAAATAAAAGTATTGCAGGAAGTGGGGCTTGGATATATAACACTTGGGCAAAGTGCTGTAACACTGAGTGGGGGAGAGGCACAGCGTGTAAAACTTGCCACCGAATTGGGTAAACGGGATACCGGAAAAACATTTTATATTCTCGATGAACCAACAACCGGCCTGCATTTCCAGGACATACAGCATTTATTGGATGTATTGAATAAATTGGTTGACAGGGGAAATACCGTTTTGGTGATAGAACATAACTTAGATATGATAAAAGTAGGGGATCATATCATTGATATCGGCCCCGAAGGTGGCGAAGCAGGCGGTAATATTTTGTATGAAGGAACTCCGGAAGGAATGGTGAATGTAAAGGAAAGTTTCACTGCCAGGTTTTTAAAACACGAATTAAAATAACGGATTCATTACTAAGATTGATCAGCACAAACTTATCCGGTATCTTGTATCCGGTATCCAGCACTAACTCCCATCCCGATATAGCCAAATAAAAAAACCCATGCCTCGTATAACATGGGTCTTCAAATAAAGGCAAAGCATAAAAACGAAGTTTAGTCTTGTGGTTTCAGGGGTAATCATCATGTATTGAAATACACGTCGGTCTCCGGGGGGTTACCTTCTGTAGTATACCTTGCTTTATTTATATCAATCATAATTTAATGAGCTCTTTTGAAAAAATAAGGCAAAGCATAGTAACGAAGTTAGTCTTGTGGTTTCAGGGGTAATCATCATGTATTGAAATACATGTCGGTTTCCAGGGGGTTACCTTCTGCTGTATACTTTGCACTTATTTTCTATCAATCAAAACTCAAGCATCTTTATTTTAAATTTTAATTATTTGATTTGGTCATTTTTGTAAAAGAGTATTTGTCTGTGAATTCAAGTGATCGTTTGGTATTTGTGTAAATGAAATGGCTGTTGTATTATCTTTCTTTACCCTGTTCTGCGCCCTCGATTTCGTGTATTCAAGTATTAATAGAATGCATACTAACAGTGCGATCAGCTTGTTCACCGGCGGAAACAGATTGAAACAGATTTTCATAACACTTTATTTATACATTAATAGTAATGCGGACATCTTGTTTGCCTCCTGGCACGTTTGTCTTCATCACTTCCCAATTCGCCAAGCCTGATTCCTAATTTCAATACAAAAGAAAAATAAGCATCCATGTTTTTTGAATTGCCCCGTTGGGTTCCCGGTTCATAACGGTTAACCCCGGGTGTAACAATGCCTACTGTTTTATCATGAATCTTTCTTGCTATTGCAGCATCCTGTAGCGATAAATGCCTATCAAAATAATCAGGATCAATATAAGTTGTACTTACATCATCAATGTAATCGGTGAAGGTTTTCCTGTATAATAATTCAGGACTGAGGGTTATCCTTGGACTTACTTTGATCTTTACACCAAGTCCCATTGGAATATTCATTTGTGTTAAAGAATAGGGTTTCTTTTCAGGATATTCTGAAAAGCCCTGCCCTTCTGTATTTAATGGATGCAGTTTATACCATGATTTAGTGCCATCTGTATTTGTAATAGAACCCTGGGGGTCAAAATGAAAAATACCCACACCTATAAAACCATAAGGCTTAAAGCGAGGGTCATAATCTTCATATTTATTGAACATCATTGTAGGGAAAAGTTCAATGGCCGCATAAGCTTCCCAGAGATTACTTTTAAAATCAAGATTTCTTTGCTTTCTCCACAATTCATTTACACCATTTGTATTAATGATAGCATCTCTTCCTTCCACATACGTGTATTGTGCTGCTACCCTTATACCTAACCAGTCGCTGGGATAAGCAGAAATAAAAGCGCCTTTCATCATTTTGGTAAGCTCAAGATTTACGTCTTTGATAAAGTGCGTTCCATATCCGGCGTTACCGCCAAGATCACCAAGAAAAAAAGTAGGGCCGAAATTCAATCCTGCTTCCCATTGGATCTTACCGGTTTCAAAACCAAAGTGCTGTGAATACGTTTTGCTGTATAATGAGAGACCAACAAAAAAGAGTAGCAGAGTTTTGCGGGCAACCTTGCGTATAGATGCTTTCATTAGGAACATTTTAGCTTTTCTACAGAATTTTGGATAAAGTTGTATGCAGTAAACCCGCAATACGATAAGAAAACGCTTGCTACGCTAAAATATTGTATTGAAAACCCCTTATTTTGACAGGGTCATCTCTACGTGGGGAATGCCGTCTTCTAAGTATTCGGTACCCGATATTATAAATCCCAGGGATGTGTAAAAAGATAGCAGGTATAATTGAGCGCCGATCTTTATTTCAGTTACGCCGAATTGCTGCAAGGTTTTTTCTATGGCATGATGCATCAATACCCTTCCTGAGCCGCTTTTTCTATATTGTGGATTTGTAACCACACGCCCAATACTGGCTTCTTCAAAAGCAAGGCCGGGAGGCAATGTTCTTGCATAGGCAACGAGGTCATTTTCATTCCATCCGCATAAATGAAATGATTGTTCATCCTTGTCATCCATATCAAGATAAACACAGTTTTGTTCAACCACAAAAACCTCGCTGCGTAGTTTTAAGATGGAATATAACTCCTGCAGGGTAAGGTCGTTGAAATTTTTGTATTTCCAGGTTAGTGGGGTCATTATAAGTATAATTTTTTATCAGTCTTCTATAATTTAATATCGAACAAGGAAGTAGCAATTCCGATCATCATTCAAAATTCCTTGTTCCTTGTTCAGTATTCGAATGTTCCTTGTTCGATATTCCTCAGTATCCATACTTATCCTTCCATCTTTCTTTTAAAAATTTTCTCATCTCTTCCTCTCTTGCATTTTTTTGTGGAGCATAAAATGTTGTTCCTTCCAGTTTATCGGGTAAGAATTGTTGCAGCACAAAATTATTTTCATACTTGTGTGCATATTTATAATCTTTTCCATAATCCATCTGCTTCATCATTTTTGTGGGTGCATTACGCAGGTGAAGGGGAACAGGAAGATCCCCGGATCTTTTTACTGCGTCCATTGCATCGCCGATTGCCACTGTTGCAGCATTACTTTTTGCAGATGACGCCAGGTAAATTGCACACTGTGATAAAATGAGACTGCTTTCCGGGTAACCAATAAGATTTACTGCCTGGAAGGTATTTGTGGCAAGCAACAATGCATTCGCATTTGCATTTCCAATATCTTCACTTGCAAAGATGACCATCCTGCGGGCAATGAATTTTACATCTTCACCTCCTTCGATCATTCTCGCAAGCCAGTAAACGGCTCCGTTAGGATCGCTGCCACGCATACTTTTGATAAATGCAGAAATAATATCATAATGCTGCCCCCCTTTTTTATCATACAATGAAATGCGCTGCTGGGCGATTTCCATTACTTTGTCATCCGTAATATCAATATCTCCTTCAAGTGTATCAGTTACCAGTTCCAGCAAGTTCAATAATTTTCTTGCATCACCGCCCGAGATGGTTGTCAATGCAGTTGTTTCTAAAAGTTTAATATTTTTTTTCTGCAGAATGACATCTGTTTCAATGGCATGTTTTAAAAGTTCCGCCAGGTCGTTTTCATCTAATGGTTTTAAAATATAAACCTGGCAGCGGCTGAGTAAAGCGCTGTTCACTTCAAAAGAAGGATTTTCTGTTGTGGCGCCGATCAATGTGATAATGCCTTTTTCAACGGCACCCAGCAATGCATCCTGTTGTCCTTTGTTGAAACGGTGTATCTCATCAATAAAAAGTATGGCTCCTTTTTTTTCTTTTGATTCTTCAATGATCTCCCTGATCTCTTTTACACCGGATGAGATGGCACTGATGGTGTAAAAAGGCAATTGTAAACTGTTGGCAATAATATTTGCAATGGTTGTTTTTCCTACACCCGGCGGTCCCCACAATATCATGGAAGGAATTTTTCCATTTTCAATCGCTGTGCGTAAAATACTCCCTTTACCCGTGAGGTGTTGTTGCCCGGTCAATGCATCCAGTGTATCCGGGCGCATTCGTTCTGCTAATGGAGGAAGATTCATGATACGAAGTTACAATGCCCGCTTTACTTCTGCATGGCAAGTTTAAGAAAGGGAATGATATCATTGATGGATACAGGTTCCTGCTTATCATCAATATTTATTACAATTGCATAACCATGAGGGCCACCGGCTTTGGTAATGGCATTTGATAATTTTTGCTGATCACTTTCTAATAGCATGCCCGTTGACTCACTCCAGATCTCTTTTGCACAAAGGCAGCCCTGTGTGGGGGTAAGCGGGTAAAACGGCGTTGATTGATAATACCCGGGATATACTGTTGTGCCATGTGCAATGATCTCCGTGCGGCCCGCCTTACCTGCATAATAAGTTTGTTGCATGGGAGAATAGTTCCTGAAATTCACAGGCAATAATTTTTTATACCTGGCAATATCCCATGCGCTGTCTGATAATGAAATGTCTTTATAAAAATGTGAAGCTTTGAATTCAAAAGGCATGGTAAGTTGAATATTGCTGGTGGGACCAATGAAACTGCTTTTTGAATGATCAAACCCATCCATTCTGAAAATACCTTCAGGAGTATTTCCATTTGTTAAATAACCGGGAAGATTGCTGATGCTTCTTGCAAGTTGAGGAACAGCAAAATAATTCCCATCATCATCTTTGATAAAATTTCCATTTGCATCCCTTACCATTACAAGGCCCGGGTAGTCCCTGTTTTGCCGCTGGAAACTGATGAGTAATGTATTGCCGGGTAAATATTTTTTTTCAAGAAAATCATTCAGAGAGGAAGGTGTTTTTTTGTCTTCACCATGCCTGAATTGATAAACCAATTCATTTAAGAAAGGATCGTCCGGATCATTTTTATACCTTGCTGTTATCATTTCAGCCAGGTATTTTATTTCAGCACTGTCTTTGTTATTCTTTTGCAGATACACAGCACACATGGCAAAGATCTTTGTATCATTTGTTTGTTGCAGTAAGGCTTTTACCTGTTTAGTGAATTGAGTGGGATAGCTGTGATAAACAAGTTCCAGCATTGCCCGTTGAAATAAAGCACTCCTGTTTTGAATACTGTCTATTGTTATTTTTATTTTGGTATTTGCCCAGGGAGATTTATAGCCGAGGAATTCCATGGCTGCAAAAGCATCTTCCCATTTTTCTTCTGTAGAATCGGTTAATGGGATAGAGAGATTTTTATTGATGCTGTTCCTGATAAGGTTCCTGTATAGCTTATCCCTGTTCCCTTTTAATGCATCTTCAAAATAAATATCCTGGGCAAAGATGTTATTTGATACAACAATGAGGAGCAGGAAAAATAAGATACTTTTCATGTGTGCAAGGTAGTACTGTTTTAAACTTTTCTAAAGTTTAAAACTTTATTGAACATTTGTTTCCAGGAATAATTGTATTTTATTAAATGCATCTGTATAGGTTGCTGCATCCCAATCACCATGCCCGCCTGTTGGGTAAGGAACATACTGGTTTACGATGCCAGCGATATTTAATTTATTTTGTACAGCAACAGATTGAGACGAACTAACCAATGGATCAGATCCGCCATGCAATAAAATGGTGGGCATGGCACTGCTGTTGCTTATAAAAGTTACAGGACTTGAATTGGTATAGATAGCAGCATTTTGAACAGGCGTTGCACCAACTGCTCCTGACAGTACTAATGAAAAAAGCGGGTTTCCGCCAACGGGATTGTTGTACATATCTGTCAGGTCACTTGGCCCGAAAAAAGAAACAACAGCTTTTGCTTTTACCGGTGCATTGTATTTATATGCCTGCAACATGGCTAAGTGTGCACCTGCACTTGCACCCATCAATACATATTTATTGGAGATCTTGTATTCGGCTGCTTTGCTGTAAATATATTCCACTGCTGCTTTTGTATCCAGTTCCTGCGCAGGAAATAAATTGTTGGGATTGGCAGAAAGCCTGTAATTGATATTGAAGATGGCATAATCGGGCAACCTTCTTTTTAATGTATCCACAAAAGAGGTAAAATCTGCTTTATCACCACTGGTCCAGCCACCACCATGTATCATCAGGATCACTTTGGTGTTGGCAGTTGTTCTGTTTGCAGGTAAATAGACATCCATTTTTTGTGCAGCATCTGAACCATAAGAAACATTCAGCATGGTAGTGGAAGTGTCTGGTGAAGCCGTATCCTCCTTACTACAGGAAGCTATTGTTGCAATAATTGCAAATGCCCAAATAAATTGCTGAAGCTTCATGGCAATGATTTTTTAAAAAGAAAAGGTAGGTTAAAAATTGTTAATGGGATGTAAATTAATCCTCTTCAAAATAATCTGAATCTATCTTTTTAATCTCATAAGTGTTTTGAACAGATACTCCCAGGTTATAATCAATCATGTATTGTGCTAATTTCTCTCCATCTATCAATACTATTTTAGTATCCATTTGCAAAGCATACTCAATTGCTTCTTTGGTAAAATGAGCCGTTGTAATAAATACTCCTTTCTTTGCTCTTTGTCCAGCTAATGCACCAACAAATTTTTGAATTTCCGGTCTGCCTACAACACTATCCCAGCGTTTTGCCTGAATATAGATGACATCTAATCCCAGTTTATCTTCTTTAATTATTCCATCAATTCCTTCATCACCACTTTTTCCGATTGCTCTGCCTGCATCTTGTATTGAGCCACCATAGCCCATTTTAACTAATAGCTCAACAACTATTTTTTCAAAGAAAGAAGGATGGACTGATTTAAGCTTAATTAAAATTTCAATAAGTAAAGACGACTGAATTTTTTGATAGCCGGATTCGATCTGTTCTTCCGGAGTTTGGTTTAGGTATGAATCTTCTGTTGAGACTTCGGTATTTGTTGGAGTGTTGGTTTTATCGGGACTTTTTTTGTTGCCTGTCATTAGGCTTTTATAGTCGCTATATTTATTGGTTAAGTATTTAATATTTATTAATGCCGGATTTTCTGATAAAATTTCC
Source organism: Ferruginibacter sp. (assembly GCA_031385805.1). Taxonomy (GTDB): domain Bacteria; phylum Bacteroidota; class Bacteroidia; order Chitinophagales; family Chitinophagaceae; genus Ferruginibacter. Next base: position 9,421 of record JANNBU010000263.1, on the reverse strand, counting down.
AAACCACGATTAGTAATTTGAAATTGTCCTCTGGCTTTGTTTTCTAAAGCCCCTGCCATTTTTAAATGAGCCTTAGCCCAATAAACATAGTTATAAAATTTTTTCTGACTTTTACTTGAAAGCCATTCATTTAAATCTTCTTCGGTTAATTCTAATTGTTTTGCCAGAGATTCAATCGTTTCTTGCATAGTGTGTATAAGCCCATCACTGGCAAGTTTTAATATTGGTAACATTAAAGTCTGAAATTCCGGTATCATAATTATACTTCTATCAGAATGAGTTGTAACTCCTTTATTCTTTTAAACCCTTTGTCTGCTGTTACTAAGGTTAATCCTTCCTGAATGGCTGTAGCAGCAATAATTGCGTCTGGTAAAGGGATTTTTATTTGTCTTTTTATTACGATAGCCTTGGCTTTTATTTTGTTTGTAAAAGGAATGACACTACAAAACTCAATTGCTGTTTCCCTGATACTCATTTCATCAGCGGTAATTTCTTTTACGCCTAAAATTTCCGTTTCTGTTATAACAGAAATAAAAGGTTCAATATCAAAATAAGGCTTGACGTTAGTCAAGCCTTTCAATGCATAAACGATAATATTGGTATCTAATAAAAGATTATTTCCACTCACTACGTACAGTTTTTTGAAATTTTAATCCCTCTTCAATATATGGTAGTTTGCCAAAAAAGGTTGCAATAGATTTTTTCACCTTTTTTTTCATTATTTTTTGCTGAAGGATACTTTTTACTTTTTTTTCAGAAGTACCTTTTGGAATTTCAATAATCATTATGTTTATTTATATCCTAAAGTTAATAATTATTTTAGTCTTTCAAATCCAATTTTATCTGCAATTCTTCAAATTGTTTATCATCAATTGCTCCCGGTGCATCCAGCATCACATCCCTGCCACTGTTATTTTTTGGAAATGCAATGAAGTCGCGGATGCTTTCACTGCCACCAAGAATTGAACAAAGCCTGTCGAAACCAAAAGCGATACCACCATGTGGCGGAGCGCCGTATTCAAATGCCCCTAGGAGGAATCCGAACTTGTGTTGTTGTTCTGTTTCATCCATTCCAAGCGCTGCAAACATTTTTTCCTGCAATTCTCTTTGATGGATACGGATAGAACCACCACCGATCTCGTTGCCATTTAATGTGAGGTCATAAGCATTTGCTTTGATGCCCGCATAAGGATGCGCTAAATAATTAGCAGCATCTTCAATAACGGGGTTATTGTTTATCATCACCGAAATATGATCGGGCTTTGGTGAAGTAAATGGATGGTGACGTGCAACCCAGCGATTCAGATCTTCCGCATATTCAAACAATGGAAAATCCAATACCCATAACAATTTGAATTCAGTTGATTTGCGCATTTCCAAACGATCGGCCATATACATACGAAGATCACTGATCGCTTTTCTTGTTCTTTCTTCTGCACCGGCGAGTATTAAAATAAGGTCACCTGCTTTCGCATTTGTTGCATTTGCGATGTCTTTTAATTTTTCTTCGCTGTAGAATTTATCAACACTGCTTTTAAAAGTTCCGTCAGCATTACATTTAATGAACACCAGTCCTTTCATGCCTATCTGCGGGCGCTTAACCCATTCTGTTAATTCATCTGTTTGTTTGCGACTGTATTCACTGCAACCCGGAACGGCAATGGCAACAACAGTTTCCGCTTCATCAAATACTTTGAAATCAACTCCGCTTATTAAACCTGTGTGATCTGTTTTATTGATGAAAACGGCAGCAGGTTTTTTTAAGTTGCATAGTTTCATATCAAAACGAATATCCGGCTTGTCATTTCCATACATCCACATCGCATCTTCCCAACTCATACGTTCAACCTTATCGGTGTAGTCAATATTCTTTACATCTTTGAAAATTCTTTTTATCAAAGTTTCAAACATATTTAAAATGTCTTCCTGTTCTACAAATGCCATTTCACAATCTATCTGGGTAAATTCAGGCTGGCGATCGGCACGAAGGTCTTCATCCCGAAAACATTTTACGATCTGGTAATAACGGTCATAACCGCTTACCATTAATAATTGCTTGAATGTTTGCGGTGATTGTGGTAGTGCATAGAATTGTCCGGGGTTCATCCTGCTTGGAACCACAAAATCCCTGGCGCCTTCCGGCGTTGATTTAATTAAGAACGGTGTTTCAATATCCATGAAATTATTTTCATGCAAATAATTTCGGGCGCTTCTTCCAACTGCATAACGCAATTCTAAATTTTTCTTTACTGCATTTCTCCTGAGATCGAGAAAACGATATTTCATCCTGATATCATCACCACCATCGGTATCATCCTGTATGGTAAAAGGAGGAGTGATAGATTTGTTCAATATTTTAAATTCAGAAACTACAATTTCAATTTCACCTGTTGGAATATTATTGTTCTTGTTGCTTCTCTCATTAACAGTTCCTTTAACCTGTAAAACAAATTCTCTTCCTAGAGGATTCGCTTCAAGGTCTGCATTCAATGCTTCGGAAAATAATAATTGGGTGATACCATAGCGGTCCCTCAGGTCAACGAAAGTGATGCTGCCAAATTTGCGTACGGTTTGTACCCATCCGGCGAGGGTTGTTTCTTTGGTTTTATCGGTTAATCGTAATTCTCCGCAGGTGTGGGTTCTATACATTATATTGTAACAATTAGGCGGCAAATATACGTTGTGCAGCCCTTTTGTAAAAAAAGATGTCTTTTTAAGTAGAGTTTACTGGTAAACTGGTTATGAAAAGAATAATTATCTATATTATTTGTTTGTGTCCGCCCACGGGCTTATGCCAATCTCCGTTTGAGAAAGCAAAAACTTTACGCCATCAACAAACAGATCGTTCAAGTGATCCAACCGAAAGAATATTACATTTTTGTGCTCAATCGCTTGCGCCCGGTAAACAACCTTTATATGTAGTTGATGGTGAAATATGTGGATCTTTAAAAATTAATAATATTGATCCAGGCGACATAAAAGAAATAAAGGTATTACAAGCCAAAGAAGCTGCGATCATTTATGGAACCGAAGGAGCCAATGGGGCAATTCTATTGTTTACTAAGACCTTCGGGTTGAAAATATTTTGTGGTGATCATAATAATATGATCTTATAAAAAATAAGTTCCGTTATTTAACGGGACTTATTTTGATCTTGTAAAAATTTGTTATAACCGTCGACAGTATTAATTAGATTGCGGTTTATCCCTTTTCTTCGCATCCATCATTTCCATCAGTTTCATTCCCAGCAAACCATTGATACCACCATCGGTCCCGGTTCCGCCACCGATAAGGATATCAGGGATTATCTTGATATTGCCTTTGGCGATCTCTTCCGTGATCTTGTACCTGGTAAAGTTATCATCACCCATTGCCTTTACCTGCAGTTCATAAGCTTCAGCAGTTGATTTACCAATAGCCATGATCTTTTCTGCTTCTGCCAAACCGGTTTTGCTGATCCTTTCAGCATCGGCACTGGCATTGAGTTTCGTGGCTTCGGCCTGTGCGCCTGCTCTTGCTTTTGTTGCTTCTGCTTCTGCATTCGCACGCATTTTTGTAGCGGTTGCTTCTGCATCTACCTGTAGTTTCAAACTATTGGCATCACCTTCAGCTTTCTTTACAGTAGCATCGGCAGTGCGTTGTGCGATCTCAACGCTTTGTTGTGCCTTTACAATTTCTTTTTGCATATCGGCAATGGCAGTTTCTTTTTCCATGCCCTGGCGTTTTTCCTGTGCCATACGTTGAGTGCTGTAAGTTTTTTCTTCTTCCTGTGCAATTTTCCTGTCGGTCAAAGTTTTCATCAATGCTTCCGGTGGAACGATATCACCGATCAAAGTATCAACTGCATTCACATTGTATTCATCCAGTACATTTTTAATATGATCCTTTGCCGCCATTTGCCGTTCCTTACGGGTACTAAGAAACGAAATTACATCGCTGTCCTGCGCCGAGTTACGGAAGTAGTTACCAATGGTTGGCTCCAATACCTGCGATACAAGATTATTCATGCTACCAAAACGTGCAATTACTTTCGGCGCTTCATTGGCAGGAATGTGTATGATCTGCGATACGTCGAGGTTGAAAGGGAAACCGTCCTGTGAACGCACCGTGATCGTACTTAAATTTTTATCAAGCTGATGAGATTCACTTCTTGCATTCGCCCAGTTCAACACCAGGTTTGTTGTTGGCACCAGTTCTACTTTCATGATGTATTTATTGAAAGGATATTTACCGGGGCCATAAGGTTCCATCCACACACCACGGCTTCCTTTTGCAACAATGTTACCATGTTTGAAAGTTTCACCGGTAAGGTCTTTGCCATCCTGTCCGATATAACTGATCACCACACCAACATAACCGATCGGCACATCCGTCATAGGAACTTCTTCAATTTGTATCGCCCATGGGTTAATGTTATAACTACCTGCCAGTACAATGGTTGGCTGCAATCCACGGTTACCATCATTTTTTAAGAAGGTATCAAAATCCTGGAAATTATTATGGCCATCAATATACTTACCTGCTATCTGCCCGCTTTCAATCGGGTGTCCATCCAATGATGTAACAATACCAACCATGTTCTCATGAATGATGATCATGTCGGCAATGGTGATCGTAAATGCATACGTGTTGATACGATAAGTACCTGCAGTAATATAAGCGGTCTGCCTTCCTTTCTGTCCGCCGTTATTTAAAAACGCTTCTGCGTTCTGGAAATTATCGCTTTCTATCTTTCTGCCAAGAATGGCGCCTGTAGGAATTTCTGCACCATCATTGGCGAGTATCAAACCGATCTTTCCTTCCGGTATCACCATAAATGGTTGCATATTCACACCATACTGCCATGGCCACATGCCCCAGTACAGGCCGGGTGCAAGTGTCTTACCCTGGAAACCTGCTTCCCCTTTTGTTGCAATGATCCTGCCATCGGGCAGTTCACGGTTTGCACCAAACAGCACGAACTTTTTTGTGACCAATCCGATCCTGTTCTCGGGTACGATCACCATACCGAATAAAAACCTAAGAATAAATTTGTAAAGGATCAATGAAAATAAAATTACCAGTATCCACCAGTAATGAGTAAAAAAATCTGAAAAGTCCATAGTTGTTAGTTTTAGTTGTTTGTAATAATTGTTTTGTTATCAGCTGTTGTATTTCAATTAAACATCCTTGCGTCGCACTCTTGTACTGCAAATTTTTGAGCAACTTTTTTGGTACACGTTCAGTAAGTTTCTGATCGTTTAATGACCAGGAACAACTTATTGCGGTAAAAGATAGAGAAAATTTACAAGGGAAAAATTGCCGGCAGCATAACTCTTAGGTTAAAACTAAAGAGAAGGTCGGCAATAAACTGTGCATCTTACATGGGAGCGAGGCTCCATTTACATTTGAAATGTGAAGATATATGGAAGTGCAGGTTAGTACAAATAAATCAGCGCCAGGCGGAACTTTTCCTTTTATAAATGGTAAAGTATGTATTATGAACGGAATACTGGATTTAATATCCTGTATCTGGTATCCAGTATCGGTTTTCCTTACATCGTCTCCAACTCATTCTTATGCCCCGGTTTCCAGATAATATAATAAAACGCCAGGAACAGGATGCCCAATACAAATGGGATGATTGCTATGTGTTTATAAGTATAACTTCCAAACAAAGGGATGGTATCAAAATGAAAAAATTCACTGATCATCCAGTAACTGTTTGCAGCGATCCACACCGTAATAGCAAGATTATGACAAAGTTCACTCATGTATTGCCTGGTACGCCAGGAAATAATGATCGCAATGATAAGGGTAGGGAAGATCATGGCAATCCCGAGTGGCCGCCATATCATGCACCAGCTAACATCCTTAAAAAGCCAGAATACTATGTGCAGGTTTTCCATCTTTCGGTAACGAAGTGGAATATTATAAGTTTGTTCTGTTGACATATTGAAAAGTGTAAAAGTTGATTGTAAGTTTCGGCCTCTCCCTCCCAAACTGCGTTCCCAACTTTCGCTTTTGCTCAGTTGCCTCTCCGATAGAGAGGAAGCGGTGCATTAAACATATCCAAACATCAAATCCGCCATATCATCATTAATTCGCTTTTCATCAATTAACCAAACTGGTTATTTATTTTGCAAACATCATCTTCGCTTCAATCTTCTCCTTTTCTTCTCCCTTTCGGGGAGAGATAGAGAGGGGCTTTCTATTCTACATTCACCCTTATCCCCTCACTATGGCTCGTAAATTCCGGTGCATACATGCATTGTATCGTTGTTATGCCATTGCTGAAATCACCGCTATGCGTTACGAACATCGGGTATTCAAAAACATACGTGCCACGTGGTAGCCAGCCGAAGAAGAAATTGGTGCTTGCGTCTTTGGTGCTTTCATAATAACCCAGCCCGCCCTGCCATTTATATTGGCTGATCACATTCACCGGTTCCATACATGCAGCACGCATATCTTTCATGTGTATGTATTCCATATCACGGTCAACGCGGAGTTCGATACGCACTTTCACTTTATCACCAATATGCAATTCATCACCATCATTCAATGCCTGTAATACAGGGCCACGATCGCTGTTCTTTTCAATGAATAATTTTTTTACAAGTTTTAATGGTGTTTCAGCAGAAGTGATCTTGTCGAGGTTTTCGAAATACTGCCAGTAAACAGAACCCCAACTACCCCCTCCGCCCCCTGAAGGGGGAACTTTGGTTTGTGCTGAATTGATGGTTAATGTTATGTTTCCCATTTCCGGTTTTACTTTTTCGGCTTCAATTGTTTTTTTGAAGTATCCTGTACCGGCTTCTGTTTTATTGTCTGAACTTTTAATGATTGTATTGCCTAAGTTGATCACAACTTCTTTTTCTTCCGACAACCAACTGCTGCCATTCAATAACAAAGCATAACAGGCTTCTGCAGTGGCCCGGGTCGTTTTCCAGTTCTGTGTTTGCTTTTGTTTTAATAACCATGTTTTCAGGTCATCAATGGTTTTATTATCCTTGTCAATATCTGTAAAAGCTTCTATCATCATGGCCTGACTTTCAATAGGAGCCTGGTACCAATAATAACCGCCGCCTGCAAGATCTTTCCAGTACATACCCATTTCATCTTTGTAAATGGCATTTTCTTTTAATGACTTTATGATGGCTGCCGGAGTTTTAGCATCATCAGTTCTGTATAAAGAAAGCGATATCATCGCCTGCATATATTTTGAATTGCTGAGCCAGAATTTTTGTGATTGGCCACGATAATAATAGTAAGCAGTCTGCGCTGCTGTACTTATTTTATATTCATTGAAGAAACTGCGCATGTATAAATACTGGATCGCTGTTGACGACAGGTTATTCCCCTTCATATTTATTTTATACTTCTTCAGCTGATCATAATCTTCTTTTATCCTGGCATCTAAATAAGGAACTGCTTTATCTATGATTGGTTTTAATAAAGCATTATCATCTGCTGTTAATGCATTTAATTTACGGAGATGCCCGATACCGGTCATAATATACTGCGTCATGTACCTGTCATCCGGTCCGCCTTTGAACCATGTGAAGCCGCCATTACCACCCTGCATTTCTTTCAACTTATTAAATGCACTGTTCTTTTCCTTTGCCATGCGAACCATGTCGAATAACAATGCAATATTTTTCTTTTGTTCATTTTCATTATTCGCTTCCATTACCCAGGGAGTTTCCTGCAACAATACTGCTTTCAGTTCTTCATTTTTTTGAAGATTGCTCATCAATGCAGCGGTATCGCCCCCTGCCCCCTGAAGGGGATTAGCCCACTTTTCAAAAATGGCTTTTATTTTGGGTGTTGAATTGGCAATAAATCCTGCAAGCGTATTTGCATAATACCGGTTAAAAGTTTGCTCAGCACAATCGTAAGGATATTCCATTAAATAGGGCAAAGCCTGTACTGCATACCATGCGGGGTTACTTGTGTATTCAACGGTTACAGCATGATTGCTGAGGGTTTCACTTTTGCCGCTGCTGAGGAGTTTATCAAACTTAAAATTCTTTGTTGATTCACTGCGCATGTTCAATGGCATGCTTTCTGTGACCAGCATACGGTTTGTAAGTACAGGCAATGCTGCTTCTTCACCATCACTGAAAGCTGCATCTTTTGTAATGGCTTTTATACGATAGGTTAAAGCCGAATTAAAATTTGAGGGAATACCGATAGGGAATTTCACCGATATGCTTTGCCCGGCAGCAACTGTAAAATATTGTGTTGGGAAAACGTTTTTAAACCATCCATCTACCGGTTTATTATTGGATGCATCAAATAATTCCAATTGTGCGGTACCGGTAAGTTCTTTTTCTGAAAGGTTTACAATTTTTGCGGAGAATTCAATTTGATCTCCTTCCCGCATAAAGCGTGGCGCATTTGGTTGAACCATTAATGGCTTTTGCGTAATAACCGTTTTCTCTGAATAACCACTTGCGAGTTCTTTAGAATGTGCAAGTGTCATCATTTTCCATTCCGTTAATGCTTCGGGTATGGTAAAGGAAAATTCTACATTGCCATTTTCATCGGTTAATAAGGAAGGAAAGAAGAAAGCGGTTTCGTTGAAGTTTTTCCGGATCTGTACATTGTTGTTTAGGGATTTTGTTTCATCTTTTTTCATACGGACAGTATCTGCCAAGCCATCTTCTTCATTATCATTACCATTATTTTTAACTTTTACTCCTGCTACTTTTCCTGCCAGGGCTTTTGTCACTACCACTTCTTTCATGGCATCATTTCCTTCTGCCATTTGCGGTGTTGCCATAGAGATATCCGAACTGAGAATCCTATCACTCCTGTAATAATTATGATTCTCATTCCAGCCATTATTTACCAATGCATCATAAGATTTAGGTTTTTGTTGCAACCCTTCATAAGATATCCTGCTATATTCATCTGAATTTACTACTGTAAAACCTGCATTTCTCCAGGAAATGTATTCTGTATTTACCGACCACAATGACTTTAAAGAAACCCAGTCATGTTTTTTAAATTGGTCGAGCGATGCATCATACATACTGATTAATGTTTCTGCCGCAACTTTCTCCGTTTTATTCCCGCTGATCTTTATTTTCCATTTCTCTTCACTGCCGGGCAATAATTTATCACGGAATGTTTCATAACTGATGTTTAATTCTTTATTGCTCCAGGGTATTTTAAAATATTCCGAGCCGCTGTACACACGGTTATGCTGCACAAATGCATAACTCATATTCATGCCACCGCGGTCATTTTCTGTTACTGCAATTTCATTTGAATATTGAGAGGAGGAAGTAATATTTTGATAAGAAGTATTGTTTGGCCTGCCTGTTTTACATAAATTATGTATGAGCCATATTTTATCAAGGTCAGTAGAGATATTATAACTGATCTTTTCTCCCGGCTCTGCCTCAGCGTTATTAACTTTTATATTTATGGC
>JANNBU010000208.1:0-3035 GCA_031385805.1 Ferruginibacter sp. | reverse complement strand
CCGCTGGATTCAAGCAGTTGATCGACTACCGTACGTTTAAAGAAGCGTTTCCAGCGAGCCACGCTGGTCTTTCCAACAAAAATTTTCGTGACAGTATGTTTCCAGGATCAAGAGCAACAAAGAACCGATACCTTTTCCATACCGCATACACGATACACCCGACGAAGAAAAACTGAAAGCTTTTGCCGCTTATGCAAAAAAGTTCGGGTATAAATTCGATATAAAAGATGAAAAGCAAATAGCCAGCTCTTTCAATAAATTGCTCGAAGATGTACGGGGAAAACCCGAGCAACATGTGCTTGAACAATTAGGTATCAGAACGATGGCCAAAGCAGTTTATACATCAGCAAATGTTGGGCATTACGGCCTGGGTTTTGAGAACTACTGTCATTTTACATCGCCCATCCGTCGTTATCCAGATGTGATGGTTCACAGGGTATTACAGCAATGTCTTGAAAAGAATTTGAAGATAGATAAGAAGATGGATGAGAAATGCAAGCATTGCAGCGACCGGGAAAGATCGGCAATGGAATCTGAGCGAGCAGGCAATAAATACAAACAGGTTCAGTACATGCAGCAATTTTTGGGAGATGAATTTGAAGGCATTATCAGCGGTGTTTCAACCTTTGGATTTTGGGTAGAAACCATTGCACATAAATGTGAAGGATTGATAAGCATCCGAGACCTTTATGACTTTGATGATTTTAAGTATGATGAAACGGATTATGCATTGGTAGGAATGCGTACTGCAAAAAAATTCAGGATGGGAGATAAGATAAAGATAAAAGTAGTAGCCGCTAATCTCACAAAACGGCAGTTGGATTATCATTGGGTGCCGGATGATATGAAACAACAACCGAAAGCAGGCAAAAAAACAGTTAAGAAGAAATAGTTCTTAGTTTATAGTTCATAGTTAGTTATAAGCCATAACTATGAACTAAGAACTATGAACTTTAAAATTGTAACTAATAATGCAGCCTTTTACTATACTGTCAAAACTTTTTGAAGAACGATTTGATAAAAGACATTTTCCGAAGGAACCGCATAATTTATATGATGCATCTCAGTATATTTTAAGGATCGGCGGCAAAAGGATACGGCCTGTATGTGTGCTGATGGGCAATGAGCTTTTTGATGATATTGACCCCGATGCTTATGAAGTGGCAACTGCTGTTGAACTTTTTCACAATTTCAGTCTGATACACGATGATATCATGGACAAGGCGCCGCTGCGCCGTGGAATGGAAACGGTGCATACAAAATATGGTGATGCAACAGCCTTATTAGCCGGTGATGTAATGCTGGTGGCTGCTTATGATTACATCAATAAGATAAAACCACTTCACCTGCAGCACATCATTTCCCTATTCAATAAAACTGCCAAAGAGGTATGCGAAGGCCAGCAACTTGATATGGATTTTGAGAAAAAAGACAGCGTTCGTTTTGAGGAGTATGAACGGATGATCACTTTAAAAACATCTGTATTACTGGCTGCCAGCATGCAAATGGGTGCAATACTGGGTGGTGCAGGAACGGGTAACCAGCAGCATCTGTATGAATTTGGAAAAAAACTCGGCATCGCTTTCCAGGTACAGGATGATTATTTAGACGCGTTTGGAGATCCCGAAAAATTTGGTAAGCAACCCGGCGGGGATATCATTGTAAATAAAAAAACATTTTTAATGATACATGCGCTGGATGTGGCTACCAATGTTCAGAAAAAAATGCTGGCAGATCTGATGAAACAGTTGCCGGTTGATGAAGCTGAAAAAGTTAATAAAGTAAATACGGTTTTGCAAATATTCAGAGATTGTAAAGTAGATGCATGGGCCGAAGCATTGAAAGATAAATATTATACCGAAGCCATGAAGCACCTGGATGATATTGCAGTTTTGGGTGCAAGAAAGAAGGAGTTGGAAGTGTTGGCAAAATATTTATTGCAGCGGGATAAATAGCACAAGGTCTGACGCCCTCGTCTGACCTTGTGCGTTAATTTTACTAAATGATCAGAAGAGTACAAAAGACCATTTGATAAGGAGTTGCATAGTGGTATGCAGTACAAGAGGGCGACCTGCCTGCCAGTAGTCAGGTGCAACGATGATGACCATTAGGCCCAATGCCCGGGCAAAAAAATTTCTCACCTAACCAATAATTTCCTATTTTACTTTTATAAATTAATATTCTCATGAGTAATTCCCTGTTCAGAAGAAAAAACATTGCCAGCATTTTAGCAGAAGGAAGTGATGATCCGCATAGCGGCGAGCCCGGGCACGGGCTTCACCGGATTTTGACTGTAAAAGATCTTACCTTTTTTGGTATTGCAGCCATCCTGGGTGCAGGCAGTTTCAGCAGCCTGGGTTTTGCCGTATTTCATGGCGGACCGGGTGTGATATTATTATTTGTGATCACCGGTATAGCCTGTGCCTTTACTGCACTGTGCTATTCTGAATTTGCCAGTCGCATACCGGTAGCCGGTAGTGCCTATACTTATGCATATGCAAGTTTTGGTGAATTGTTTGCCTGGGTTATCGGTTGGGCTTTAATTATGGAATATTCGATCGGGAATATTTATGTAGCATATAGCTGGAGTGATTATTTTACTTCGTTGTTGAGTAAGCTGAATATGCATATACCCGAATATTTATCTACCAGTTATATGGAGGCAAAACATGCTATTGAAGGCGGTAGCACCAATGCTGAAGTACTGTCTGCATGGAATACAGCTCCTGTTGTGGGAGGATTGAGAATTATACTTGATGTTCCAGCCCTGGTCATTAATTTACTGATCACATACTTAGTTTATCGTGGTATAAAAGAAAGCAGAAATTTCAGCAACGTGATGGTGATTCTCAAGATTACTGTTGTTGCGCTGATCATTATTGTTGGTGGTTACCTTGTTTTTTCAAACGGACTTACGCACAACTGGACACCACCGAATGATGAAGGAGTAAAATCCTTTATGCCAAATGGTTTTAATGGTGTAATGCTGGCTGTGGCCAGTGTGTTCTTTGCCTATATTGGATTTGATGCTGTGA
>JANNBU010000190.1:0-5189 GCA_031385805.1 Ferruginibacter sp. | reverse complement strand
CAATACCAATCTTACATTCAGGCTTTCTTCCAGCGCCAGGTCAAGTCCACGCAATGCAGCTTTTATACCGGCGCTATCGCCATCATAAATAATGGTAAGATTGGTTGTATATTTTTTGATGAGCCGAAGCTGATCGGGTGTTAAAGAAGTACCGCCGCTGGCAACTACGTTTTCAATACCGGCCTGGTGCAGGCTTACCACATCGGTATAACCTTCCACCAACAAACATTCATCCGCTTTATCAATTGCCTGACGGGCAAAATAAGATCCGTATAATATCTTACTCTTTACGTACAATTCATTTTCGGGTGTATTGATGTATTTCGGCGCTTTGTCATTTGTCTTAATGATCCTGGCCCCAAAGCCCAGCACTTTTCCGCTTTGATTGTGCACCGGGAAAATGATGCGGCCGCGGTAATTATCCATCAGCTTATCATCCCGTTGAACAACCAAACCGCTTTTTAATAAAAACTCCTTGTTGTATTGTGATGCCAATGCCGCTTGTGTAAATTCATCCCGGGCAGTTGGATTAAATCCTAATTGGAATTTTTTGATGACTTCTTCACGAAAACCACGTTCCTTTAAATAACTAAGCGCAATATCCTGTCCTTCTTCTGAATTGAATAATTTATCAGAAAAAAATGATTGGCCAAAACTGTTGATGATATACAAACTCTCTGCCGCCTGTTGCTGTATCTTAAATTCGGGACTTGTTTCTGTTTCTTCAATTTCAACATTGTATTTATTGGCGAGCCACCGAAGTGCTTCGGTATAAGTGTATTTTTCCTGCTCCATTAAAAAGCCGATAGTATTTCCACTTTTTCCACAACCAAAACATTTATAAATTTCTTTTACAGGCGATACGGTAAAAGAGGGACTTTTTTCATTGTGAAAAGGGCATAGGCCCAGGTAATTTGCACCTCGTTTTTTGAGTTTTACAAATGAACCCACGATCTCGATGATATCGATGCGGCTTAATATCTGTTGTATGGTTGTCTGGCTGATCACTGTTATAAAATAATCGCTAAAATAAAGATTCTAACCCGTATCAAAACATAATAAACCGGGTATTCTGCCATTTTAAAAAAAGACAGAAAGCTTTGTGAAAAAAGCAGGCAAAATTACTATTAGTGTGGCAAATCAAATATCTTTAGCCTCTCAAAAAATTCAAATATGAAGAAAATCTCTATTTTAATGCTGATGGTATTTTCAACGATGGTTGCCAGCGCACAATCACTCGATGATATCAATGAAATGATGGGCAAGAAAGATTATGCCGGAGCTAAAACATCGATTGATAAATATCTTTCGGATGCAAAGAACAGTTCCAAAGCAGATGGCTGGTATTTTAAGGGAAGGATATACAATTCGCTCTCTTATGAAAAAACAACTCCCGAAAGCAGCCTGTACGACCTGAAGAATTCGGCTTATGAAGCCTTTATTAAATATCAGCAATTAGAAACCAGTGAAATCAACAGGATGAAACTGGAAAACTATGCATCTTACCTTGACCTGTATTTTGGTTTTTATGACCTGGGTGCAAACCTTTTTAATAATAAAAATTATCCGGCTGCATTTGCAGCTTTTAAGAAAGCATTGGAAGTAAAAGATTATGCACTGGGAAAAAAATATACTTATACACAGGCAACTTTATACCCGCTTGATACTGCATTGGTATTAAATACTGCTATTTCTGCTACACAGGCAAAGAACGATGATGATGCTGCCATTTATTACAGGAAACTTGTTGATGCCAATGTTACCGGTGAAAATTACCGGGATGTATACGAATTATTAGTTGAGTATTACAATAAAAAAGGAGATGCCACTTCATTGGCCGATGTATTGGCCAAAGGAAAGAAATATTACCCAACCGATAATTACTGGAACCAGATAGAGATAGATAATGTTACCAAAACCGGTGACCAGGCTGCACTATTTGCAAAATATGAGGAAATGATTGCAAAAGATCCTGCCAATTTTACAATGGTATATAATTATGCGGTTGTATTATACAATAAGATCTATGATAAAGAAAAACCAATTGAAGATGTTGCGGTGAAAGACAAATTATCCTCTGTATTAAAAAATGCTATTGCAATTGATCCGGGCATCGATGCCACCGTACTGATGGCCGGCCATTTATATACAATGGCATCAGATTATTTTAATGCAGCCAGCATAATAAAAGGAACCAAACCTGATGATGTAAAAAAGAAGAACGACCTCAAAGCCCTTGCAAATAAGAAACTGGATGAGTGTATCCAATATTCTGAAAATGCTGTAAAGTATTTTGAAACCAAGACCAATATGAAGGGAAAACAAATCGCAAACTATAAGATCATACTTAGTAATTTAAGTGATATTTATAGCATGAAAGGAGACAAGAAAAAATCAGAAGCGTATGATAAGAAAAACTTGGCTATAAATAACACTAAAACCGGCAATCAATCAGCTGTTAATACTGACGAAAAAAGTAATGATCTTAATAATAGTAATTCATCAAATAAGAAAGGGTTTGTACAAGCGACAAAAGAAGGAGGCGTGTTCTTTGTACCATGTAAAATTAATGATCTTCCATTAAAATTTATATTTGATTCTGGTGCAAGTGATGTTTCAATTTCTTTGACAGAAGCAATGTTTATGTTGAAAAATGGATACTTGAAAAGTTCGGATATTGAGGGTGAGGGAAGGTATCAGGATGCAACTGGTGCAGTTTCTGTTGGAATGAAAATTAATATTCGAAAACTTGAAATTGGTGGACTTACATTAAACAATATTTCAGCATCAATTGTTGATAATTTAAAAGCACCTTTATTGTTAGGGCAATCTGCACTTTCTAAATTTGGAAAAATAAGTTTCGACTATAAGACTAATATATTAAAACTTGGAGAATAATTTTTAGAGTTTAAAAATAAGTTTCTAGTTAGTAATGGCAAAGTCTAAGACTTTGCCATTGTTGCAATAAACCGGTCTGACGTCCCCGTCTGACCGGTTTATTGCTGCCCGCTGTTCATCCTCATTGGCGGCATGCCTGATCCCTGCATCATGCTTTGAAATTCTTTCATTGGTTTTACATCAAAATCTTTCGGTATCTCAAAATCCTTTACAGTTACTTCTTTTTTAATATCAATTTTGGTAACTTCTACAACCATTCTTCTTCCACGGCGCATATTCATTTCATATTGCATTACAAATCCATCAATTTTATCAAGGCCATTGAGTGAAGTAAAATTTCCAAGATTTCCAAAACCGCCAAATGAACTGGTACCACCGGTTGATACAACATTCTGAATTTTTATTTCAGGATTATACCAAACAGCCACCGAATCTTTTATTCCCAATAACCTGGTGGTAATAACCCATACTTTTTTGCAATCGTATCCGGCAATTTTTTTGCTGCCATCAACATAACTTATTTCTACGGGATAATCTGTTTTGGTAGTGCTGTTCCTTGGTTTGGTAGTATCGGCATTTCTTCTTGCCTGCATCATGCTATCCATCTTTACTTTCATCACAGCCTGTTCATCATCAGTGATAAAAAATCCGTTCTTATTACCCATTATTTCCAGCAGGGTAGTGGTAAGCTTTGCATTGTTATTGCGTATGATGGTGCTGCGGCCCATATCATTTTTCATAACGGTCTTTACCATACTATCATTTACATACGTGATAGATTTCGTTTCGCCATCACCGAAATTCCTGAACATCTGCATTCCGCCACCACCACCGCCTTGTATATTCTGTACATCTTCTCCCTCAGGCGCTATTACATTTGTTGTAGTACTTACAATAGCCTGCTTAATTACCAGTGGTTGTGCAAACGCTGTTGCTGATACAAAAAACATTGTTGAAAATAAGATCGCTTTCATTTATAAAATTTAGAATTCAAAATTAATGGCATTCAGTGTATGAAAATGGTATTCGGTTTAATTATGCAAATATTTAACTAGTGGCAGGCTGGTTAAGGCTAAGGTTAAGGTTGAGGCGCTCCCCAAACATCGAACTTCAAACCCTGCCTACCGGCAGGCAGGCTCAAACTTCGAACTAATAAACTATGAACTATAGACTTCTTTGCAACTGCACCTCACAACTTACTTTCACTTCATCACTCACCAGCAAACCTCCTGTTTCCAAAGCCGTATTCCAGTTAAGTCCCCAGTCTTTCCTGTTTATTTTTCCATTGATACTGAATGCGGCTTTTTCATTTCCCCAGGGATCTTTTACAATGCCTCCAAATTCAACATCTAATTTTATTTTTTTGCTGATACCCTTGATCGTTAGCTCACCCCACAATTCATAGCTGCCGTCATTGTCAACATTTTCAACTGTATTTGCCTGAAAAGTTATCTGGGGATGATTTTCCACATCAAAAAAATCTGTAGCTTTTACATGCTTATCCCTGTCCTCACTACCTGTATTTACAGAAGCTGCATTGATCGAGCAATCAATTTCTGCGCTCATGAAATCATCGCCCGTTGTATAAATACTTGCTTCAAATTCATTGAACCTGCCTTTTACATTCGTAACCATCAGGTGTTTTATTTTAAATTCGATCTCGCTGTGCGCCGGGTCAATTACCCATTTTTCTTTGGTGATTGTTGCCATGGTGAATGATTTTTTGTATAACAAATATCGGGAGAAAAACAGATACAAGATACAGGATACGGGATACAGGATGTTGGCTTTATGATAATTGGCGGCCATTATGAGTGGATAATAAGAGAAAAATAGATCATGCTGGATGCCCGGGAGGGTACTCATTATGATGTTCCTCGACTGATTTAAGGAAACTTATCATTTTTTTACTTAATAAAATCATTTTGACATGAAGACTTTCAAAAATGGTTCTATCTTTTAAAGATTCTGTCTCAAACAGTGTTTCCAGGTGATCGATTGTTTCATCTAAAGATGAAATTGAAAAAATCAGAAAACGAATGAATTCCTGTTTGTAGCGCCTACAACCATAACCTTCAACTATATTGCTTTTAACTGACTTCATTGAACGTCGTATCTGCTGGGCTTCTTCAAATTGTTCAAACTTAGGAAGCAGAAAAGTCATTTTGTGAACTTCGATAACAAGTTCTCTTGCTAAACCCCAAATCTCAAGTTTTTTATAGCTCATAATCTAAATTATATTTTTGAGCCAGATCAAAGTCTACGGCTGAGTGCCATGGAGTAATAGTCAT
>JANNBU010000129.1:0-5308 GCA_031385805.1 Ferruginibacter sp. | reverse complement strand
CGTCATCCAGCAAGAAGGCCGTGGTTCGGCAGTCTTGGTCGCAAAATTATAAGTATTAGCGCCGGTATTAATGGCACGTTGCAAATTACCATTCACATAACCATTGGTTCTTACCAATGCACTTGTGGCATTACTGCTCAAAATAACTTTATTAGCCGCCGTGTTAACGGTACCGTTAGTAAGGGTGATCACCTGGGCAACAGTAATATTATTTGCCAGTACAACCGATCCCGCAGCTTTATCTATAATTAAATAATCGAATGTGGTGCTGCCTGTAATGGTTTGATCGCCGCTGGCAGCATTTAAATAAACTGCACGGCTGTTGGGTGTAAATGTTCCCGTGCGGGTAATATTCCCTTTAACAACGAGGTCTCCGCCCGTCTGGCTACCCAATGAAAGATTACCGTTAAGAACAAGACTGTTGATCGTTAATATGCCAACGCCCGGGTTCGGGTTTCCAAAATCCATATAAAAAGATGAACCCGCATCAATGGTCAGGTTGCCGGTAAGTGTTCTTGCCGCTAACCCTGCATTCGGATAATTAAGCGTTGTATTACCGGACATCTGAACATTTGACGGAAGGCTTCCTGAATTCGGGAACTCATTGTTTCTGCCATAAGTTGTGCCTGTATTATAGATAAGTGTTGATGAAGCTCCCCATACAGGAGTTGCTGCAAAAAAACCACCTGTATTTATTTTTCCTGTTCCGTTCAATGTAAGGCTGCCGGCATTTGTTACTGTTGCAGCCGTTTGAAAAACACCACTAACGGTACGGGATACGTTCATCGTAATACCACCGGTATTTTGAACAGTAACATTTACCGGGCCGTTTGTAGTTGGCCACCAAACATCTGCATTTACACCATAAGATCCGGGTGGGTTATTAAATATCAGCGTGCCGCCTGCGCCATAGTTCCATGTTCCACCGGTAGCCCAACCACCGCCATTGATCTGGAAACTGCCGTTGATAGCAGGCGTACCCGTAAGCGTTAACGTACCGGTTGTTGCAAGTATTGATCCTGCATTAACGGTCATGCTTCCCGAGATCGTTTGTGCCTGGTTAAAAGTTACCGAAGGCGTTGGTGAACCGGTATTGGCAATAACGATTGCTGCATTGGCAGCAAAAGTTAATGTACCTACTTTATTGATCGCCTGAGCCGTTGTACCATTGAAATTCCATGTGGCTGCTGTTGCCGGAGTAAAGGTTAAGGTTGCCCCGGAAGCAACTGAAATATTTCCTTTGACAGCATGGCCGGGGGTACCGGTTAAATTAATATTTAATGTTCCTAATGTTATAGTTAAGTTATCGCAAACAAAAGCACTGCCGCCTGTTGGTGATTGAGTGCTTGCGATAGCCCATTCAAAATTGGCATAAGTCCTTCCTGACATGGAAGGAGCAGCGGCAACAAGCATTTTGAATAAACTTCCTGTCTGGAAAACCACTTTAGAAGCTGGTTGGCCTAAACCAAATGGATTAGAGCCTGCTCCCTGCATAAAAGCAGAGCCGCTGGCAAAAATAATTGTATTGGCAGTTCCACTCGTTCCAAACATAGAACCGGTACTGTTTGTACTTTGAAGAAAAGTAGCGCCCGAATTAAATGTTATTCCGCTGGCATCAGCGGCAAGTAATTGGTGTGCAGTACTGGCAACTGTGCTGGATGTCGTCATGTTACCCGTTATGCTGCCCGTTGCACCTGTTAATACGCTAACGATCAAAGAAGTGGTTCCGCTATAATTTAACTGGCATCCACTGGCAACAGAAAGATCTGTACCTGTGCCGCCGGCAATAGAAAGTGTTGTTGCAGCCGCAGCAGATTGCAGGTTAACGATCGTACTACCGCTTACGGACAATTGACCGATCGTTTGTGTTGGAATGGCCGTAGCAGTAATGGTACCGCCGCCGCTAAAAACCATAATATCATCTATAGCTGGTGTAGTACGTGTTGGTGACCAGCTACCTGCAACTGCCCATGATGCAGTAACACCACCGGCCCAGGTATAAGTTGTTTGTGCAAAACTGTTAAGCCCTGCAAGCATTAATATTAGTGACAGGCAAAACGTTGTACAAATTTTAATTGCAGCGTTTCCTGTGAGTTTTTTTGCAGCCGGTTGGTTCTGTGTAGAAAGATTCATAAATGAAATTTAAATAGTGATTGGGTATCCGTGTTTTTAATAATGAACTAAGTAATCGTATTCAATGCCGTTGGTCAGCGACTTGGCGGCGGCAATAAAAAAATAAAATACGCATCAGTCATTTCAACAATGACCGTTACGGGTAAATAAATTTAGTAGTGGGTTAAACTGGTTTTGGAAGGGGTCGGATTATAGCTTAGCAGGCGAATATAAGCCTCTTTTTGAACATTGCCGCAGATATGGGGGCTTTTTTGGGATGGATGTCCACTGCCTTGGTTCGTGGCACACGACAACTGTTCGGAAGATGGCTTTCCTCTAACCCCAGCCTTAAGGCTGGGGTTAGAGGAAAGTGCTGTTGCCGGGGTTAGAAATCTTCCGAACACTTGTGGTGAGGACACCGACCGCAGGGGGAAGATTTTGGTCTTAGGAATAATTTTTAAATCCCAATTTGTTATTTGACAACATTTATTACAATATTCTTGAAGAAGAAATTTTAATGTCTGAATATTGCCATGATCTTTCAAAACGGCTTTTGACTTCCTCATATTTTTTCCTGTTACCAAGTTTTTCATAGGCATTTAACAGACCTTTTAATGCCCAGCCATTTTCGCGGTATATTTCTAAATCTTTCTCATACACTTTAACGGCTTCCTGGAATTTACCGGCATCAATTAGTACTGCACCTAAATGATGCCGAATAGAAAAAAACCAGTCGGGTGGCTCGTCATAATTCAATGCATCTTCTGCAGCAATAGCTTCGCTTAAAATTGAAATGGCAGCAGGATAATTTTTTTCTTTTGCATAGATCTCTCCATTAAGCGTTTTTGATGCAATCACACATAAGTCGAAAACACTGTTAATACCCCAAATAGTCAGATCCTTTATTGTTGTATCAGTCATTATGTTTTTCATCTTGAGGAGATGTTTCTTTGCCTCAACAATTTTATTTTCTGAAAGCATTGCCATGCCTTGTGCATAATGCCAAACTACTAATGGATATTTTAAATCCGTTTCCGGTGCCGGCGAATGGAGTATGTCATTCCATAAACCGAGTTTTGCCTCTACATACCATGGAATAGAATAATAGTGTTGTAAAGTTGCCCATGCAGGATCCCGCAATAATTTTTTATGGGCATGTTCAGCAGTTGCAAATGCAGCTTTCATTGCAATTTTACTTTCGCCACAAAGTGTAGCACACGCTGCAATGAAATGATAATTGTGAGGATAATAGGCGAGCGGGTAAACACCCTGTGCATGGCACGCCTCCACATACAAACTGTCAATCAGTACAGCTTTTTCGTTGGCTACAACTCCATCATGATAACGCCCGGTTCGAATGTAAGTATGTGAAGGCATATGAACAAGATGCCCTGAGCCAGGAACTAAATTACGGAGCAGGTCGGCACTTGCCAAAGCGGTTTCAGCATGTTGAGACATTTCCATTGCATGAATGTAAAAATGATTTGCACCCGGGTGTTGTGGTTCTACCTGTAAACATTTTTCAAGTATTGCGATGATCTCTGCTGTCCATGGTTGCATTGTTCCGTCCTTCTGCCATAAATTCCACGGATGCAAATCCAAAAGAGACTCGGTAAAAAGTGAGGCAAGCGTTATATCACCAGGATATTTTTGATAAACTTTTCGCATAGCAACAGCATAAGATGAATCTAATACAGAACGGGCAATAGTTGTATCATTGCTGTAGCGAAAGCTTAACGCTTCAATCAAATCCTTTTCTTTTTGCGTACAGAATGCAGATTTATTTTTTGCTTTTTGCACAGCATCATAAGCCCGCTGGAAATTATCCTTTTCCATACCGGCATTATAATTTGGACCTAACACATATGCAAAACCCCACCAGCACATGGCACAATTTGAATCCTGACGGGCGGCTTCATAAAATGAACGGCCTGCTTCTGCATGGTTGAAAGCAAAAGACAACATAAGTCCCTGGTCAAAATATTTCTGTACTTCCTTATTTTTTGTTGAGACTGGAAAATGAATGCCTTCCAATCCTTTAAATATAGGGGCTTGCTTTCCGGAAGAATACCAGGATCTGTCCGATACTTCAGGGGAGCAGCCAATTGGAGTTGAATTTGCAACAGTTATCTTTTCCGGTTTTTTGTCTGCAGATCGCTGATCACATGAACAAAAAAAAGTACTGAGCCAAAGTATATAGAAAAAGTTACGCATAATGCTGCATTATATTTTGTCTAAATAAATATAAAACAAATAGAGATCTCAAAATTCAGTTTTAGTACTGACGTAGAAATTGCTGCTGACGCAGGGCATTTACGCAGTTTGAGAATTCGTAGCTGTGCCAGCCCGGTGCTGATGCAAGTTAAAGAAACGAAATTTTCACTTGAAATTAAATTTTAATTGCAAATCAGTCAGGCCGATGACAAATGATTGACAGCGAAATTATGCTGAGGATATGACTGTCCGTTCAGCTTGCGGCAATACTTTTGCTGGTTGTAGTGTTTGTATTGACCTTGTCGTTTATCAGTCGGGCTAGTTTTCACGTAAAATCTTATCCATTTTTTTTCCTTTTGCTAATTCATCAATCAATTTATCTAAATATCTTACTTTCTGCGTTAATGGATTTTCGATTTCTTCAATACGATATCCGCAAATTAGTCCTTTAATAAGGTGAGCTTTAGGGTTCAATTTAGCTTTATCAAAAAATGTTTCGAATGTTGCTTTTGCATCAATGAGTTCCTGTAGCTTTTTATCAGAAAAGCCGGTCAACCAATGTATTATTTGATGCAATTCCTCTTTGGTTCTGTCTTTACTGATAACTTTTTTAACATAGTGCGGGTATACTGATGCAAATGTTAGTTTTGCCACTCGCTCATCATGTTCAGGTGTTGTTTTCATACTTTTTACTTTTAAATAAGTACCTGAAATTATTTAATCTATTTTAAATTTCCATTTCCCTGTAGTCGGTGGGGACACCGACCACGGGGAAAAAGCTTATTGTACTCAGCAATAATATTGCTATCAGCCAAAAGTATTTTTTTTGCATTGCCGGGGATTTAGCGTGCTAATAAATATACTGATTTATATACCCGGCAAATATAAAAGACCTATAAACCTATAAGGTTTTAAAAACCTTATAGGTTTATAGGTCTGCAAGTGCCACAGCCAACCCTGTAAAAGAAAGTAGCCGCCTTTA
>JANNBU010000098.1:0-4259 GCA_031385805.1 Ferruginibacter sp. | reverse complement strand
TTTGTGTCGCTGTGTTCCAAAATTAGTAGCACGATATGATCAGCAAAAGCATATACAATGCTTACACACACCATCTTTCATTACCTTTGCCGCCATTATATGAAGACAAAAAGCATAAAACGGGATAAGGTAAACATCATCACACTTGGCTGCAGCAAAAACATGGTTGATAGTGAAGTGCTTAGTGGCCAGTTGCTTGCCAATGAGATAGATACGGTGCATGAAAGTGGTAAAAAGGATCACAATATCGTCATCATAAATACCTGTGGGTTTATTGAAAAAGCAAAGGAAGAAAGTATCAATACTATACTTGATCAGGTAGAATTGAAGAAGAAGGGGAAATTGGATAAAGTATATGTTACCGGTTGCCTCAGCGAACGGTATAAACAAAACCTGGAATTAGAGATCCCGGAAGTGGATGCATATTTCGGCACCATGGAATTGCCGATGATTTTGAAACAATTTGAAGCAGATTATAAGGGAGAACTGATTGGTGAAAGATTGCTTAGCACACCACAGCATTATGCCTATATGAAGATCAGTGAGGGCTGTAACCGCACTTGTTCATTTTGTGCCATTCCTTTGATGAGGGGCAAACATGTGAGCCGAAGTATTGAATCATTGGTTGATGAAGCAAAAAAATTGGTTCAGCGTGGTGTAAAAGAAGTAATGCTTATTGCCCAGGAACTTACTTATTACGGGTTGGATATTTATAAAAAAAGAGAACTTCCCAAATTATTACATGCGCTGGCAGATGTGCAAGGACTAGAATGGATAAGGTTGCATTATGCCTATCCATCAAAATTTCCATTAGAGATCATTGATACTATAAAAGAACGTGGCAATATCTGTAATTATTTAGATATGCCATTGCAACATGCTTCCAACAATATGCTTACAGCGATGAAGCGACAGATAAGCAGGGAAGAAATGGAAGATCTGATACATGAGATACGTTATCGCATACCCGATATTTGCATTCGCACAACTTTGATAGCTGGTTTTCCCGGCGAGACAAGGGATGATGTGGAGGAATTAAAAACATTCTTACAAAAAATGCGCTTCGATCGCGTTGGCATATTTACTTACAGCCATGAAGAACAGACAAGCGCTCATGATCTTTTTGATAATGTTCCGGCAGAAGAGAAGGAAGCAAGGGCACAGGAGATCATGGAAGTACAGCAGGATATCAGCCTGGAGAAGAACCAGGAAAAAGTTGGCAAGACAATGAAAGTGATGATCGATAAAAAAGAGGCAGGACGTTATATCGGGCGTACCGAATTTGATAGCGTGGAAGTAGACAATGAGGTAATTATTAAAGCTGATAAGAAATTGCCGATCGGGGAATTTGTAAAGGTGAAGATCACAAAAGCTTTTGATTATGATTTGGAAGGGGAAGTTGAATATTGAAAGTAAATTATAAGTCCCGCAAGATAAATAATAAGGTTCTTATCTTTTTTCTATATGGCAAAAAATCACTTCATAATTTGTTTATTTTTTCTTTGTAGCAATGTATTTGCACAACAAGTTGATACTTTATTACCTGTTAATCATTTTGGAAACAATCCCGGTAATTTAAAAATGTTCATTTATTCTAATGAACAAAAAAAAGACTCATCATTAAAACCATTGGTAATTGTGTTGCATGGTTGCGGGCAATCTGCAAATGAAGTTGCACGATTGACTGGTTGGAATAAACTTGCCCGGCTGAATGATTTTATGCTCGTTTATCCTCAACAAAAATTCCTTAATAATGTGAGCACCTGTTTTAACTGGTTCAGGAATTCGGATATCAATAAAGGACAAGGTGAATGCGAATCGATCTACCAGATGATATTGTATATGCAAAAGCATTATGCAATTGACAGCAGCCGGATTTTTATCACAGGACTTTCTGCAGGGGCAGCCATGGCAGTGACTATGATGGCCACGCATCCTGAAACTTTTAAAGGAGGGGCGATATTTGCAGGAGGTGCTTATAAACTTGCAACGAATGCATTTGCATCAGCAGGAGTGATGGCCGGTACAAAAAAACTTTCCAAAGATGAACTTATAAAAAATGTTGTTGAACAAAATCCCGCATATAAAGGGAGGTATCCACAGATGATCATTTACCAGGGATTGAATGACCTGGTTGTAAATCATAAAAATGCAGGATTGTTGATAGATCAATGGACAGGTATAAATCATTGTGATAATATTCCGGATAAAACAGTTCATCCATTTATGGGCATTCCAGATATTAAAAGAATGGAATATGCAGATAGTACAGGCAAAACGGTGGTTATATTTTATGAAGTAGATAACCTGGGCCACCGGGTATTGGTAAAGCCCGGTGATAATAAAGATGAAGGTGGGCAGATCGGAACTTATGGAGCCGGTAGAAGTTTTCATTCAACATTTCAAACCGCAAAAGAATTTGGTGTTATAAGAGAATAGCCAGCATTTAAATCGATACCATAAAAAAGCCGTCTCTCCTGACTGTACCAATAACGAAAAACTTGCCGTAACTAATGTCTTGGATCAATACAAACAACTCTACAAAATAGAAAATAGCTTTCGTACGTTAAAATCGCACCTGGAAACAAGACCCATGTTTCACTGGACGGACAAAAGAATAGAAGGACATATCTGCCTTTGTTACATTGCATTTGCCTTACAGAATTATGTATTGCAAAAAGCAAATAAAACCAAGTCCGTATTTACCGAAACATCTCTGCGTAAGACATTGGATAAAATGCAGGTGAGCCTAATGAAACACCATACACAAGAAATTTATTACGTTCCGCACCCGAGAAAACGAAGTGTATTTACAACAACAGATGGGTGTGCAGCCACTGCTGCCTATCATTGCAATTGATAATTCGCAATATAAAATTAATTAAAAATAAGATTGTAGAGAGTTGATTAGGATATGCTATGTCTGATAATATAGAGTTATCTCAATTAGGTGTCAAAGTCAAGAAAAATGTCAAATCTGTATAAAAATTCCTTTTCCATTTAATTAGCTGAAAAGTTATTTAGGGATAAATGTAAATGGGCAGTTAACCCCGCTACTTTGTTCACATAACTGTCAGATTGTTAATAAATTAATTGTAAGTAAAATTAAGAATACTAATTTTTAGTAATAGTATTGCAGCCAAATACAATATAATGCAGGCCACAGAAATGTGCTGCCTGCTTTTATTAAGAAAAAAATTATCCATATATAATAATTAAAACCTAAACATGAGATCAATTTCTACGTTGATTCTGCTGCTTTTAATTACAGCACTACCAAGTATTACAAATGCCCAGGTTTCGGGTGTTGTTTTTAAAGATTTTAATTTTAACGGCACCCGGCAAGCTGCTGGTTTTCCAACTGAGCCCTTTGCTTTTGGTGTTCAGGTGAAAGCGTTTAATGCCGCAAACGTACAATTGGGAACTACCAAAACTACAGACGTTAATGGTGCTTACAGTTTCCCGGTAGGAGAAATTCCTGCGGCTACTGCTGTACGTATTGAATTTACTGTACCTGGCGGCACTTTTGGTTCTAAAGCAGGCACAGCGGCAAATGGTTCTGCTGTGCAATTTGTAACAGCTCCTTCAGCAATTACGAATTTTGCTATTGCAAGCCAGGACTGGTATTCAAATACTGCAAATCCTTATGTAGCTACAAACAATGCCACAAATGGTAATGCAAATACATCAGGAGCAGGATCACCCGGCGTGAATAATAATTTGCATGTTTTCCCATACAATATGGGAAATGGAGCAGGTACCGCAGATGATGGTGGCGCAACCCGTAGATTGCCAAATAGCCAGCTGGGTTCTATTTTTGGTTTAGCATTTCAAAAAACCAGCCGCACATTATTTATGGCAGCTTACCTGAAGCGTCATATTGGGTTTGGCCCCAATGGGATTGGTGCTATTTATAAATCAAGTATTAATACAACAGGTGTTCCGGGTGCAGCAACGTTATTGGTGGATGTTAGTACCATCGGTATCAATGTTGGTACAGATACACATACAGGGCTACCCGCTCTTTCCATAACAAGAAATGCAGATCCAAACACTTTTGCAGAAGTAGGGAAAAGAGGAATTGGCGGTATTGATATTAGCGATGATGGTAAAGATCTTTTCCTGGTAAATATGTTTGAAAAGAAATTACACCGTATCAATATCGGTAATCCCTTAAAAGGAAGTTTTACTGCTGCTGATGTTACAAGCTGGACGATTACAGATCCGGCTAGCGGCGGTTTGGTATGGCATCCGATGGC
>JANNBU010000206.1:0-5479 GCA_031385805.1 Ferruginibacter sp. | reverse complement strand
CGCCTCAATAGTTCATTTTAAGCCAGGAAGGCGAAAAATAAAGTTTACACCTTTCCAAAAGGTGTAAACTTTATTTTTATTTACGTCTTCCCGACCAGATAATCAAACACTGCCTGAGACGGCCTCTTGTATTTTTAATCTTTCTTTTTAACGTATAATACGATCGCCAAAGCGATTGCCAGGTATATTAAAATGGTGCTCCATATCGTGATCGTTCTGCCGGTATTATAGGAAGCAGGTTCAAATTTAAAATCAATGGTATGGTTGCCTGCGGGTACATACATGCCTCTTAATGTGTAATTTGTTTTTACATAATCTGTTTTCTGGCCATCTAAGTAAGCGTTCCAACCTGCAGTATAATATATTTCACTAAATACAACAAATTGTGCTGTAGCAGCTTTAAAACTGTATGAAATGGCATCGTTCTGCCGTTGCTTTAATTGTATGCCGGCAGTAGAATCGTATTGCGGATCTTGTTTGATACTTTTTTTGAATGAAACAGCAACAATGGCAGTATCCCTTAAATTGGTGCTATCCAACGCAAGCATTTCTTCGTTGGGTGTATTTACATATTTAATGCCTTTTACCAACCAGCAGGTACCAAAAGCGCCTGGATTAAGCTGTGCCATCGGCCTTCCGCTTTGATCCTGCCTGATAAAGTATTTGGTATTCAACATGTCAAATACCTGCATATTCCCCTTGCTTAACTGGTGCTCTATCAGGTCCTGGTACAAACCTAATTTCGCAGGTGAATAACCACCAATTGAATTGTGATGATAGGAGGTAAGTGATTCATTTGTAAAATTGGACGATTGATTGAATACCCGGAAATTGGCATGATCGGGATCCTGTAAGATCTGCACATCGGCAGGTGAGGGTGTAAATTGATCACTTACTTCTTCTGCTTCCCTGAAATTGTCGTAACCTAAATATTTTTTATCAATACTCATCAGGTCAAAAGCAGTAAGTACGATCAATGCTATTGATAATACCATGGCATTGATCTTTTTCCTTACAAACAAGCCAAGCAAAACTATTGCTACTGCAATGAGTAAGATACTTCGCAACAGATCACCCGCCATTAAACTTTTGCGGTCTTCTCTCAATGCACTTATCAAACTCCTGCTCGTTTCATTTGCCTGTGTTAACAACTGGGCTGGCGGTTCCTGTCCCGGTGGAACCTGTTGCAACATGCTTTGTTTGAAATTATCTTTTATCTGTGTATCTCCCTTACCTGTAAAATCTGCCATGAAATAAAATGCAGCCAATAATAAAACAATTGCACCGGTAACCATAACGGATAGCCGTAATTTTTTCCAGGCGGTTTCCCAATCTGTTTCCTGTTCTGTTAATTTACTTACTGCCAATACAGCCAGCAAAGGAATACACAATTGCGGTATGACCATTGCCATACTCGGTGCCCTGAATTTGTTGTAGAAGGGCAGGTGATCCAGCATAAAATAATTGAATGCCTGGAAATTGCTGCCCCATGCCAATAGAATTCCAATAATGCTGGCAGCAACTATCCACCACTTGTGCCAGCTTTTTACATAGATCAATCCAAAAATGAATAAGAAGCAAATAACAGCGCCAAGATATGCAGGGCCGCTGGTAGTTTCACTCAGACTGCTCATGCTGCCCCAATAAGAATACCCGTTCGTCATGCCCAATGCATTTTCTTCCGGTACACCGATCTCTGTTAGTTTTTCTACCATTTTTGCAGAAGCACTGTGTTCATTACCTCCATTACTGCCGCCATATAAACCTGGTACCATGAATGTAAAAGTTTCCATTTTACCCATGCTCCACCTTAATGCATAATCTTTATCCAATCCGCCTTTTGTTTTATTGGTTTTAGCGTCTTTGTCCAATGTAAGTTGAGATACGCCACCTCTCATCGTTTCTTTTGCATATTCATAGGTTGGTAATATACTTACGGCACAGGCAGCCAATCCAATAATACCTGCAACCAGCGCCAGGGAAACCGATTTGATGGCATGGGCCGTTTCGCCTTCTTTAATTGATTTGATAATAAATGCAACTACAAAACAGGCTGCAATGATCAATGTATAATAAACGATCTGTAAATGGTTTTGTGCAATGAAGATGTATGCGAATAATGCTGTTATCGCAAATCCAACTATATATTTCTTTTGAAAGATCAACAACATCCCGGCTAATACTACAGGTGCATAAGCCATTGCAAGGATCTTCGTATTGTGTCCGGCAACAATTATTACGGGGTTGTATGTTGCATAGGCATAAGACAGGGCGCCAAGCACACTTATCCAGGTATTGGCACCGGCAATGATGCAAAGCAAATAAAAACAAATGCAGGCCAGGAAGAAAAAAGAGGCAGGCTGGGGCAATCCCAGTGAAATTACTTTGCTAAAATAATTAAGGGGTACGGCAATATTGGTACCGGGTTCCAAAGCTATCTGGTAAGTTGGCATTCCACCAAACATACTGTTGGTCCATAAAGGAAAATGGCCGGTCTTTTCTTTTACTTCAAATGATTGTTGTGCCATTCCTTTCCAGCCCTGCGTATCGTGTTGGTTAAGCACTTTACCTTCCAGGGCAGGTTTACAGTAAACAATAGCCACTATAACAAATATTACCACTGCAATTAAATGGGGTAGCAGTTTCTTAATATTAATATTCTTCATGCATAAATATTTATCCGGCAAATTAATGCTAATTATTAAAGCAAACGTGTTGTTCTATTAAAAAATATTTTTCATTTAATAGCCGCATTCTGTCTGTGTTTCGACAAGCTCAACATGACAGAATGCTGTCAGTCTGAGCTTGTCGAAGACGATATCATTACTTTTTTTTAAATTTAATAGCACAACGGGTTAAAGCAAATAAAAAAAGCAGCACATTAATCGTGCTGCTTTGACCTTTTTATGGGAAAGATTTAATTTGTTTTTGCCATATTATTCCGGGTGATTATTTTGTTCAGCACTTTCACAGATTCATCAATATAAATATCATCAGCCCTTACTTTCAGCCATTGCTTATTCTTATCCACTTTGTCTTTATCAGCATTGGCAGCTAATTCATCTGAAGTGAGGTTCTTAATATCCATTGGTTTGGGTAATTTGTACAAGGCATCTATCTGCTTATATACATCTTTCAACTCCTTTTGTGCTTCTTTGTATTTGGCAATGTTGAGGGAGAATTCCTTGTCATTATTTTTTTCAAGCCATGCTACACTTGTTTTCAGTTTACCAAATGTTGTACTCTGGTTAACATCATTAATAGCGCTGTTCAATAATGCAGAAGTGCTGATGGTACTGGTCCATGTTTTATAATCTGCTCCCTGAATCTCATCCCAGCTCAATGCATTGGGGTTATCTTTTTCCCTGAATTTAAGGTATTCAAGCCTGTCGGGTAGTACAATATCCGGCGTAACACCTTTTAATTGTGTGGCATCACCATTGATCCTGTAAAATTTTTGTAAGGTTAATTTCACTGATCCAAGATCTTCGGATTTTTTATAGGCAAATATTGGGTTCTCGCTTTCGGGGTTTAAAGGAATATTACGTTGTACTGTTCCTTTACCATAAGTTGTGGTGCTGCCGATGATGATGCCTCTTTTATAATCCTGAATTGCAGCTGCAAAGATTTCGGATGCAGAAGCGCTGGTTTCATCAACCATTACTGCAAGCGGGCCATCATATTGTATTGTTTTGTCCCTGTCACGCAATACATTTGCTTTTTCATCACGGCCTTTTACCTGGCAAATGGGGCCGTCTTCAATAAACAAACCTGCCATTAGTACCACGTCATATAATGAACCGCCGCCATTACCACGAAGGTCGAGTACAATACCATCAACTTTTTCAGCTTTTAGTTTTTCAATTTCTTTGGCAACATCTGCTGCACAACGGGGGCCATTGGGATGTTCAAAATCTGCATAGAACTCGGGCAAATAAATATACCCGATCTTATTCTCACCTTTGATGATGGCAGATTTTGCATAAGTATCTTCTAATTTTATATCATCGCGTAAAATAGTGATCACTTTAATGGTGCCATCAATGCGCCTCACAGTGAGCCTCACTTCCGATCCTTTTTCAGCACCACGTATTAATTTTACCGCATCGGTTACTGCATAACCTGTTACATCCACCGGCTCAAGGTTTCCCTGTCCAACTTTAATTATTTCATCATTCTCTTTCAGTTCGCCGCTTTTCCATGCGGGGCCGCCACTGATCAGACTGGCAATTTTAATTTTACCATCGTCTTCTTTCAATTGAGCGCCGATACCAAAAAACCTTCCGCTCATTGATTCATTAAATGACCTCAGGTCAACGGGTGGGAAATAAGTTGTGTGTGGATCCATTGTACCGGTAATGGCATTGATGAAAGTGCTGAAATTCTCATCATTGGATTCCCTTGTTTTTTTCGTAGCAAAATATCTTTCTATCACTTTAAGGGTTTGTTCCCTTGCTTCTCTTTCAAGCGTAGAATCAGCTTTTGCCACATAATCTTTTTTATCCTTATTTTTTTCCCTTTCGTCCTGCATATCCACATATTTCCCAAGCGCCATGAATTTCAAACGCTTTCTCCAGGTATCCTGCCTGTCTGCTTCGTTTTTCGGGAAATCTACTTTTTCCGCATCCAAAAGCACAGATTCATTTTTAGTAAAATCAAATGGCTTTGAAAGGATGTTATGGTATAAGCCGGCCACTTCGTTCAATCTTTTCAGGTAAACTTCGTTGATGGCATAGAATGATTCCAGATCACTGCCATGGATCTCATCATCAATTTTAGTATCAAATTTTTTAAAGCCCTGGATATCGCTTAATAAGAATATGTTCTTCTCACCGTCGAGTTCTTCAGTAAATTTCTTTAATACCGATTTGCTGAAAGCATCATCAATTTTCTTGGGGCTGTAATGGCCTTCTTCCAGCAACACACCAACATTGCGTAAAACTTTGGCATACCTGCTTTTGGGGTTATCATCATTATCGGTCTTTCCCTGTGATTGAAAGGCGAAAAAGGAACTGGCAGCGATCAGTAGCAATGCTACCGGGATAAATTTTTTGCTCATCATAAAATCTGCAATTTTTTGCATGTTGTAAAAATAACGTAAAATAGCCGTGGGCGCTTAGGGATAACGCAATATTTGCAATAATGTTTTGTTAAACGGCATATATGGATATGAATAAGGATAAAAGGTAAAAATGCGGGCAAAAAAAATCTCCCGGGGATGAACCTGGGAGACCTTGGGTAATCGAGGGGGCTCGAACCCCCGACCCTCAGAATCACAATCTGATGCTCTAACCAACTGAGCTACGACTACCGTTTTTTGTTGTGCTACAAAAGTATAGAAAAACTGCACGCATACAAAATTATAGTTTGATTAAATAGCCGGGAAGACGTTAAGACGTAAATGCTAAATACGGAAAAAATAAAGTTTACAGCTTTCAAAAAGCTGTAAACTTTATTTTACGCCTTCCCGTCTTCCCGG
>JANNBU010000202.1:0-3429 GCA_031385805.1 Ferruginibacter sp. | reverse complement strand
GAGATTGACAGACTGGTTGCTGATCAGTATCGCACTTATATTCCTGCCGGAGATCAGATCATTGATGTGATACCGCAGGAATTCACCGTAGATAATTTTCAGAACATTCCAAACCCTATCGGTTACAGCGGTGTAAAAGTTGGTGCAAATTTTCATATCATAACGGGAGATAAGAACGCAATTCGCAACATCAACAGGAGTGTGGAAAAAGCCGGCTTGCAAACAAAGGATCTTGTATTACAACCGCTTGCCTCTGCAGCCGCTGTAATGTGCGACCAGGATTTGGAAGCCGGTGTTGCGATCGTGGATATCGGTGGCGGAACTACTGATCTCGCCGTTTTTTACGAAGGTATTTTAAAACATACTGCGGTTATCCCTTTCGGTGGTGAAAATATCACCAATGATATCAAAACAGGCCTGGGTGTTTTAAAAACACAGGCAGAACAAATGAAAATTCAATTCGGCAGTGCATTGAGTGATGAAGCAAAATCAAATGCATTCATTACCATTCCCGGTTTGCGTGGAATGGCGCCAAAAGAGATATCTGTAAAGAATCTTGCCAATATCATACAGGCACGTATGAGCGAGATCATGGATTTTGTAAGCTATCATTTAAAACAGGTTGGATTGGATAACCGCATGCTGAATGGCGGTGTGATCCTTACCGGTGGCGGTTCTCAACTGAAACACCTGATACAGCTTACAGAATATGTAACGGGATTAAATGCAAGGATCGGTTATCCGAATGAACATTTATCAGGTGGCCATATCGAGGAACTTGCCAAACCAATGTACAGCACCTGTATCGGTTTGATATTAAAAGGATACAATGATTATGAGAATAAGAACAAACAACTTGATCAGAATTTCATAAAAACAAGTGCCGCCGGTATCCTGCAACAGGAACCAGTAGTTGAAGAAACTACCATTGAAGAAGCAGTAACCGGTACGCAGGGTGTAAAGATCAAACAAAGAAAAACGTTGAAAGGTTTTATGGACACGTTTAAGAACAACCTGATCGAAATGTTCAAAGAAGAGGAAGACACACATTTATAATCCATGATTTAAGATGTATGATGTATGATATGAATACACGTACGGAATTAAAATAACAGATATATAACTGGGTTAATATCATACATCAAAAAATTATACATCATACATAAACAATATACTTACTAACAACAAACTTACAACCATGATCCATTTTGATTTGCCTAAAGAACAATCCTCCATCATCAAAGTAATTGGTGTTGGCGGCGGCGGAAGCAATGCGGTTAACCACATGTTTTCGCAAAATATCGAAGGCGTAAATTTTATTATATGCAATACAGATGCACAGGCCATTGCATTAAGTAAAGTGCCTAACAAAATCCAATTGGGCCCACACCTTACACAAGGGTTAGGTGCCGGTGCCAATCCTGCCATCGGCAGGCAGGCTACAGAAGAAAGCCTGGAAGAAATTAAACGCATACTGGAAGTAAATACCAAGATGGCCTTCATCACTGCAGGAATGGGTGGTGGTACAGGTACAGGCGGGGCGCCTATCCTCGCCAAGATCTGTAAAGACCTCGGTATCCTTACCGTAGGAATTGTAACAACCCCTTTTGCCTATGAAGGTAAAAAGAGAATTGCACAGGCAGAAGAAGGCATCATGCTTTTAAAAAGTCATGTTGATACATTACTTGTAATCAGCAATGACAAACTGCGTCACCAGTTTGGCAATTTAAAAATGAAAGAAGCATTTGCCAAAGCTGATAATGTATTGGCAACTGCTGCAAAATGTATAACTGATGTTATCAACAGCACCGGCCAGATCAATGTGGATTTTGCGGATGTATGTACCGTAATGAGTAATGGTGGTGTGGCGATCCTTGGAAGTGCAGCAGCAGATGGTGAAAACAGGGCACAGGAAGCGATAGAAAATGCATTGACTTCTCCATTGCTAAATGACAATGATATCCGTGGTGCAAAATGGATCCTGATAAACATAAATTCTGCTGAAGGTGAACATGAATTTACCATGGATGAAGTAGAGATCATTCAGAATTATTTATTGAGCCAGGCAGGCGATGATACAGATGTTATCCTGGGATTGGGTTATGATAACAGTCTCGGTAGCCAGCTCGGTATTACTTTAATAGCAACAGGTTTTGAACACAAAGATCCGTTTGCAAGAGAAGAAAAACCTGCTGCTGTAAAAGTTGAAGACCAGAAAATTGTTTTGGAACTGGAAATGCCCAGGCCCCAGGAAAAATCTTTAACGCAACCGGTAGTAAAAGAAGAAGAGAAAAAAGAAGAAGAGAAAGTTGAAGAAATAATTGAAGCAAAAGTTGCGGAAAAGATCGAAGAGAAGATCGAAGAAAAATTAATGATCCTTGAAGAGAAAGAAATAATAAAAGAAGTAGATCCTTTTATGCCAACACTTTCTCAATCACATCCAGTAGAACCACTAAGTAAAATTACTGTGGAAAAATTGGATGAAACTCCGGTCTTTTTTGAAATATCTTCGGCTGCCGATCAGGTTCCCGTAGTGCAATTTGATATGGATATCCCAACTCCGTTACCTCCAAAGAAAACTGTAGTACCAGTTAAGGAAGAAAACAAAGAAACAATAATTGAAAATAAAGAAGCTAGCAACGATAGCCCCCTTTCGTCAGGTGGTTATTTGGCAAAGCCTGCACAAATTTATGTGGAGGAACAGCCGGCAATTTTGAAATCCAATTCGACAGAGGAACCAACACCACTGCAGATATCAGCACAGGAAGACGAACCTGTTTTTGAAATGCAACTGGTCGTTAAAGATTCCCAGAAAGCGGCGGAGGAAAAGCCAAATGATCAAACTCAGCCTATCATGATGTCAGCTGTTGAGGAGCCCGCAATGCAGGACGAAACAGAAGAACTCAGGCGCCGGGCTACGGAGAGAATTGCAAAATTGAGAAATTTATCTTTCAATATTAATGCAGCCGATCCTAACAACGAGTTTGAAACGGTACCTGCTTACCTTCGCCGCAATATGGAAATGCACAACCAGATCGCAGACGTAGAAAGTTTTTACAGTAATTACACCGTAAAAACGGATGAGAATAACCAGGCCGAAATAGGAACGATCAATACTTTTTTAGAGGGAAAAAAACCGGATTGATAAAGTCTGACGCCCTCGTCTGACTTTATTAATCATATGGTCAGACCAAGGTCAGACCATATATAAACGATGTGTTTGTAATAAATGTTCGTATGTTATCCCTCTCTTAACCGAGAGGGATTTTTTTATTGTTGCCACGAATGCACGAATGTTGTCTATAAAATTATTTGTATTTATTCGTGCATTCGTGGCATTGTAATAATAACTATGTTACCAACATTTGTATTTCATGGCAACATCCTTGCGTCGCACTCTTGTGCAGCATATCATTAACTCATCTTTTC
>JANNBU010000443.1:0-5191 GCA_031385805.1 Ferruginibacter sp. | reverse complement strand
CTTCCTCATTCCTGGGGAGGCTTTTTATTTTTTATTACACGAATTAGAGGCACGAATTACACGAATTATTTATATCCTAAAATTATCCGGCTCGCATAAATTCGTGTAATTCGTTCTTTATAATTCGTGTAATTAATTGTTTTTATTATTTACACCCCGCCTTCCTCCTCGTATCAATAAGGTATTGAATCTTCCATTCACCGCTGATCCTTACCAATTGAAAAGAATTCACCCCGCAATGCAGAAATTTTCCATTGTAATAAAAATTATAAGGCGTCCATGCAATGGCAAGTGGGCCATCTATCTTTACAACATCAAAAACGATCTGTTCATCCAATGAACCTTTGGGCTGGGCGCTGATGGATGAAGCAAATTCATGCAGTGATTCATCTTTAACTGATATAACTCCTTCTTTGTTTTTTGTGATCGTTTGTAAGATGCTTTTATCTGCGAAACAGGTTTTCAACAATACTGAATCACTGTTCTTCATGGCCGTGAATAAATTATTGACGACTGCTTTTACGGAGTCTTCTGCATTTTGTGCTTTAACAGTTATATTTAATGATAAGGTAAAAGTTAAAAAAAATAAAAAGGCTTTCATAATCTCTTGTTTTTACTTTTTGGTAGAATAATTGATTGGTGAAGTACAAACCCCAAAGTAATGAAAAAGGCTCAACTGGTAATTACCGCTCTTGTAATGCTTTTCTTTGTGATCAGCTGCAGTAAGAAAACCCAGCCAAATACCAGCAGGTCAGTATATGGTTCTGACAGTAGTAGAACTGTTAACTCAACAGCAGCCAAAGTAGCGGCCTCTAAAAAGATAAAGACAAAAGTGCCCAAAGTAATTGTGGTAAACGATCATGTTGCCAGTAAAACTTTTGACGGAAGATATTATTATGACCTCGATGGGCACAGGTATTGGCGCAGCAACAAAGACGGTAAATATTATTTGTATAATAAATCAATGGCAACTGATCCGAATTTCAGGAAGCCTTAGTGTATGGCTTGTCATGCTGAGGAACCAAGCATCTTTTAGAAACTGATGTGAGATGTTTCGTTCCTCAGCATGACAGATCACTTATACCCCAATATCTTCAACATACTCTGTGCAGTTTGTTCTTTTGCATAAACCCAGTCAACTAATTTCCCATTCTTATCATACCCAACGATAACATGCTTGGGTGAAGGTATCAGACAATGTTTTATTCCGCCATAGCCACTGATCTGGTCCTGGTAGGCGCCGGTATGAAAAAAACCAACGTACAATGGTTCAGTAGGATCATCCACTTTTGGTAAGAAAACTTCATTGATATGTTCTTCACTGTCGTAATAATCGTGACTGTCGCAGGTAATACCGCCAAGGACTACCCGCTGGTATTCCTTGTCCCATTTATTGATGGGGAGCATGAGAAATTTTTCTCCAATACCCCAGGTATCAGGTAATGTTGTGATAAAAGATGAATCTATCATATACCAGGTTTCCCGGTCATTCTGCATTTTCTCGGCGATCACACTGTAAATATGGGCCATGCTCTCTCCAACTGTATAACTGCCAAACTCTGTAAAAATATTCGGCATAGGAACCTTGCTTTTTTTACAGGCTACTTTTATATTACGTACGATCTCGTTGATCATGAACTGGTAATCATAATCGAAGCCAAGAGAATGTTTAATGGGAAAGCCACCGCCGATATTTATCGAATCAAGTTCGGGACATATCTTTTTTAACTGGCAATATAAATTGATCACTTTATTCAGTTCACTCCAGTAATAAATATCATCTTTAATGCCTTTGTTCAAAAAAATGTGCAGCATTTTTAACTGGAAACGGTGTTCATTCCCTTCGATCTTATCTACATAAAATTCCAGGATATCCTTTAGTTTTATTCCCAGCCGGGAAGTATAAAAAGGAAAACTGGGTTCTTCTTCTGTAGCCACTCTTATACCAAGGTTAAAAGGAACTTTTACTGATTTGATATATGACCGAAGTTCTTCTGTATTGTCGAGGATGGGAATTACATTTTTAAAACCGCTGTTGAGCAGGCTGGCAATCCTGCTGGTATAGGATTTTTGTTTAAACCCATTGCATAAAATATATGTATCCTTTGTGATCTTTTTCTTTGCATAAAGTTTTTTGATGATCTCGATATCGTAGGCATAAGAAGTTTCGAGGTGAATATTATGTTTCAATGTTTCTTCTACAACAAAACTGAAATGAGAACTTTTGGTACAATAACAGTAATGGTATTCTCCATCGTATTTGTGCTTTTTAAAAGCAATTTCAAACATTTTTTTTGCCTTATTTATCTGCATCCCGATCTTGGGCAGGTATGTAAGTTTCAACGGCGTACCGTATTTATCAATCAATGATTTTACATCAAGATCATTGTATTGCAGGTAATTATTCTTTAATTTAAAATCCTGCTGAGGAAAAGTAAAGGTTTGCTGAACAAGGTCGTTGTATGTATTATTCATTGAATCGGTAAAGAATTAGGAGTTAATAATATTTTACAAATGTAATCGGATAAA
Source organism: Ferruginibacter sp. (assembly GCA_031385805.1). GTDB lineage: Bacteria > Bacteroidota > Bacteroidia > Chitinophagales > Chitinophagaceae > Ferruginibacter. The sequence continues at coordinate 2,662 of JANNBU010000443.1, read as the reverse complement.
TTTTAAAGTTTACAGCTTTCCAAAAGCTGTAAACTTTAAAATTTATCCGGCATAAAAAAACCGGGATTGATTAAACCCGGTTTATCTTTTATATGTTCCAGTAAATATTTATTTTACTGAGTTGATCAATTTTGCAAAGGTTTCCGGCTCATTCATAGCCAGGTCGGCCAGAACCTTGCGGTTAAGGTCGATCTTTTTTACTGCAAGTTTGTGAATGAAATCGCTATAGGTCATTCCTTCTGCCCTTACAGCTGCATTGATACGTGCGATCCATAAAGTACGGTATTCACGCTTTTTTAATTTACGGCCAACGTAGCTGTACGTTAAACCTTTTTCCATTACGTTTTTGGCAACGGTATATACATTTTTACGCTTACCATAATATCCTTTGGCAGCTTTTAATATTCTTTTGCGGCGGGCCCTGCTGGCTACTGCATTTACTGAACGTGGCATATCTTAATTTTTTTAAAGTTAATAGTTTGATGGTTACTGGCTTATTTCATGCCCAATAAACGTTTTACAAAGTGAAGGTTTGCATCACTCACAACACCATCCATGCGCATAGTGCGTTTGCGTTTGGTTGATTTTTTTGTAAGAATGTGACGTTTGAAAGCTTTCTGGAATGTAATTTTTCCTGAACCGGTAACTTTAAAGCGCTTTTTTGCGCTGCTGTTGGTTTTTACCTTTGGCATTATATAACTATTTTAAGTTACTCCCTGCTGGCGTTCCCGGAATTCCGGGACACTTGTTGAGCCGTGTGGGAAATGAATAAATAAAAAGATTGCTCTTTTCGGGCGGCAAAGGTAAGGGAATATTGTAGAAAAACGCGTTGGATACGCCTTTTTTTATTCCAGGAACCTGCCTGCCGGTTGGCAGGGACACAAAGGCGTTTTATATCAATAAACTAATAAACCAATAAACTAATAAACCAAGACAGGAATCCCGCAGCATTTTCATATAAACCACGCCTTTTTCACGGGCAAAGCTAATATTCCGATCCGGGATCTGCTCGGGATTGGGGTATTTTTCAAGTGCTTTTTCAATACTTTCCTCACGTAAAATGTGCAACATCGGGTATAAAGACCTGTTGCTGTAGTTGGCAGCGTCATTCACCGGGGCACCGGCAAACATATATTGGGGATGAAAGCTGGCAACCTGGTATATGCCTTCATAACCTTCTTTTTTCAATAAGGATTCGGCCAGGTCAATCAGGTCAAGGTAATCATCAAACTGCTGAAATGAACCCGGAAAAATGATCAGTGTCGTTTCTATGGAAGCATCCTCATCAAGCCTGGAACATTCTTTTATGAATACCTGCAGGCTTGTGTTCAGATCTGTACCAGTTTCAACAACATATCGAATGGTATTTTGCTTTAGTTCTTTGGCTGCAAAAGGACAAAAATTACAACCAACCACCACATCTGTGATCCATTTTTTCGTTTGTGCTATTACCAGTTCTGCTGAGATCATTCCTTTTTTATTTTGCAATGGTTCTTATATAAAGATCTTCTACCTTTTTACGGGCCCATGCAGTTTTGCGCAGGAATGTAAGGCTGGATTTTATGCCGGGGTTATTATTAAAGCAATTGATCCGGATGTGTTGCCCCAATTCCTCCCATCCATAATGCTCAACAAGTTTTGTAAGAATTGTTTCCAACGTAATTCCATGCAGCGGATCGGTATGCTTTTGTACCATACATCATTGTTTACAACTGCAATGTTACACGAATTAGACTGATTGGAGTTTTGGGGGTCTTAAAATGACAGAATTTTATATCAACTGTCAGTTAATCTTATTTACTTTTAGTAATAGAAGTAAAAGGATGATTTGTTTATGAAACAAATGTTACAACGCTGTTTTTTATTATTTTCTCTAAACTGGTAACACGGGCCCGTACTTTAGATTACGGCTTCTTTTTTGTTTGTCTGGGAACAAAACATCAGGTGCAGTCTCATAACCTTCATCAGCTATTTCTGTAAGCATACGCTTTGCTTTTTTATGACGGCTTGTTACATGAACCAACAGCCCGGTAAAAGCAATTATTGCAGTAGCAAGGATTATTTTATTGCGTGTTTTCATTTTCTTTTCTCTTTTTGTAAAGATACAACAGGTCTTTTTTCTGCCTTCCTTTTATATGTTAAATCATTATAAACCTTTATTTTGTCTGTAGCAGGTAACAGTAAGTCATAAACTTTTATTTTTTTTAGTTTTTTCAGGGAACCATTTAAAAAATACAGATAAAAAAGCTACATTGTGGGACTGCATTTTATCAAAACAATATCATACACTTTCATTTAATTAAATAAAAATGACTACAGTAATTGTTCCCGTAGATTTTTCTGATACTTCTTTACACGCTGCCCGTTATGCTGCCCAGTTATTGGTTGGCCATTATGGGGTAACGATGTTATTATACCATAGTTATACAAAGCCTTCAGAAGCCGAAGCATCAGAAAAAGACCTCAATGCACTGAAGGAAACTTTGATGAAGCTTCATATTGTGAAGATCGAAATACTTGCTCACCAGGAAGATGATTTTGTAGATGGATTGGAAAGAGCTGCAAGGCATCGCCGTGCCGACCTTGTGATCATGGGGATTACCGGAAGATCGGCACTGGCACAGGTTTTCTTTGGGAGCAATACATTAAAGATGGCTGAAAG
>JANNBU010000197.1:0-6276 GCA_031385805.1 Ferruginibacter sp. | reverse complement strand
ATGAACTATGAACTATGAACTATGAACTATGAACTATGAACTATGAACTATGAACTATGAACTATGAACTATGAACTATGAACTATGAACTATGAACTATAAACTGTTCACTTATTGAATTTCTCCTGCCACTCCAACATCCCACCCGTAAGGTTCTTTACATTTTTGAATCCAAAAGTTTCAAGCATTAAGCACGCCTGCATACTCCTGTTCCCGCTGCGGCAATAACAAATAACTTCTTCATTTTTCAGATCATCAATATCATCGGTCATCATGGATAAAATATTACCAAGCGGCAATAGTTTACCACCGATATTAAATTCAGTGTGCTCTGCGGGTTCCCGTACATCAACCAGGTTAACAGGTTCATTGGAATCCAATTTATTTTTTAGTTCTGTTGAAGATATTGTTTGCATTAGCCTAAAATTTTTTATTGAACAATAGTAGAATCCAATACTCTCATAACGGGGCTGATCCATATATCAATTAACTGTCCCGACTGGATGAACAAGGGGGCTTTGTCTTCGGAAAGCGGTAATGGCTTTTGTTTGTAAACGTATGCGGCTGCGGTATCAGTAATCCCTGCATCAGGTATAATGGCACCGATAGATAAACCATGTGCTTCCAGCAGCGCCCTTGCTTCTCCTACAGTAAGGCCAAGTAATGTAGGAACAGGAATGCGTTCTGTGGTTAAACCACCGGCAATAACCAGGTCTACCCGGCTGCCCCATGGCAATTTTGTACCAGGAGCAATTTTATTACCATTATATCCCTGTTCTTTAATTGTACCCCGCATAAAGTCGGGTTTAAAAGTTGTATCGCCCAGTTTTAAATGGCTTCGCTCAAGTATGATCAAAGCATAATTCAATGTTTTACCTTCCAGTGAAGGCATATCTATCATTGGCAAGGTTAACCTGTTAACCGTTAAAAAAACAGTGCGGTTTATTTTTACGGTACTGTTTGGATCGGGTAATTGTTTTAATACAATTCCCCTCGCCGCTGTATCAACATAAATAGAATCCTGTATGGTTACTTCAAATCCTTTATCCTCCAGGAATTTTATTGCCTCGGATGTTTTTTTTCCGGTTACAGAAGGAACGGTAAGGTATTGCCCGTGTTTGGTTATTACCCCAAGCAATTGCAGGAAAATAAATAATATCAGCAATACAAGCGCAATGGCTGCAAGGATATTTACCCAGAGAGGCAGTTTGGTTAAAAACTTAAACACGATAATAAAATTTCAATTTAGAAAATACAATGTACAATTTTTAAATGACCGTACTTATATAAAACATTCTTCGATCAATGCTGAATAAAATTCTTTTAACGACCAGCCCATGGCAACTACCTGTTGTGGCACAATGCTGGCTTCACTTTGGCCCGGTACGGTATTAATTTCCAGCATAAAAGGATGGCCGGATCTTTCATCATAAATAAAATCAATTCTCACAATTCCGCTGCAATTAAAAACTTCATAAGCTTTTTTTGCTTCAGCTCTTACTTTCTCCGCAACAGGTTCTTCAACTTTTGCGGGCGTAATTTCTTCACTGGCACCTTCATATTTTGCCTGGAAATCAAAAAATTCATTTTTAGTAACGATCTCGGTTATGGGTAAAGGAATGACCTTTCCTTTTGATTTGAATACCCCGATCGTAAATTCCCTGCCGCTGATGAATTCTTCCACCAATACCTGGTCATCTTCCTTAAATGCATTTAGCAAAGCAGCATCTAACGCTCCTGCTTGTTTTACCTTGCTGATACCCAAACTACTTCCGCCATTGTTTGGTTTTACAAATAAAGGCAATGTAAGTTGCTGCAAAATTTCTTTGGAAGAAAGCGCTGTTTCCTTGAAAAGATGTAACGACCTGGCAACATGCATGCCCGCAAATGATGCTACGGCTACGGTATACCGTTTGTTAAAAGTTAATGCAGAGGTGGCTGCATCGCAACTTGTGTATGGTATTTTTAAACAATCAAAATATCCCTGCAATTTGCCGTCTTCGCCGGGTGTGCCGTGCAAGCCAACCAATACCGCATCAAAATTTATTTTCTGTTGCTGAACAGTTATAGAGAAATCATTTTTATCAACAGGGATTTTATTGTTCCCATCATTCATGTAGTACCATCCTTCGGGATTGATGTCGATCAAATAACAATCCCATTTATCGGTATCAATATTTTTCTGAATGGATGTTGCGCTTTTATAAGATATGACAGATTCACCTGAATATCCACCCGTAACCAGAGCAATTTTTTTCTTCATTGTTTTAAGGCATAATTAATTTAGACAAAGAAACAAAATTTCGAACGCTATTCAAGATTTGGACTTATATGTTTTGGAACGAAAAAAAGTTTAACATATTCGGTTTGTATGGTGGCTATTGCTCATTGTCAGCCGCCTGTTCACCAACCCCTTCATTTCCTGAACCCAGTACAAATTTCCATTTACCATTCTTTTCTTTTTTCCAGATACTCGTATAAGTGCCATAGATGGTAGTATCTTTTGTGCCGGGCTTCATGGCATAAATACCATAGGTATAACCGAGGTCGCCCGAGCTGGCAATATCACCATCATTGGGTTCCCAGCTAAGTGTAAAGCCGGTATCATTCAACTGTATCAGGTAATCAATTGCATTTGCACCAATGATCGGCATCCGGTCAGATCTTAGTAATACCCCATTGCTGTCAATAAATTCAATGAATGCATTCTTCATTCCTTTTTCCTCACTCATCTTTGAAAATGCCCTGTCTATTTCAATCAATTCTTTTTTATCAGCAATTTTTACAGAAATACTTTTCTTGTTATTACATGAAAACATCAGCAGCATTGAAATAAAATAAAGTAAAAAATATTTCATATAACAATTTTACAGCAGCAAGTTAGCAAAATATGTATGCATGGTATATACAAAAAGGCGAAAGTATTGCAATAATACCCTCGCCTGCTGAGCAGGAAATATCACCTGCCATATAAAGCCTTTCGGCCTTTGATAAGAAATTAAATATGCATTCTCGACTTCTTGTCCATCAGTTGATCTACGGTTTCACGGTAGTCTTCATCAGGAACACAACAATCAACCGGGCATACAGCAGCACATTGCGGCTCTTCATGAAAGCCCTGACACTCTGTACACTTGTTTGGAACAATATAATAAATGTCTGATGCAATGGGAGCATTGCGTTGATCAGCATCCATAACAGATCCATCCATTAAAGTAAAACTTCCTTTGATGGTAGTACCATCAGATACCGCCCATTCAACACCGCCTTCATATATTGCGTTATTGGGGCACTCCGGTTCACATGCACCGCAGTTTATACATTCATCTGTGATCTTTATAGCCATGTATCGTAATTTTGTTGCAATTTAATAAGAACAATATGAATTTACAACACCGAATTGAATTAATGAACAAACTGGGGAATTATTTACAAACAAATGATCCGGAATGGGAAGAGGTGAAACTACAGGCTTACCAGAAAAACCCATGGTTTACACCTGATTTTATTGACATCGCCGTTAAAAATATTGTTGATAATTTTTTGCAAAAAGACCTGTTGGAGCAATGGGTGAAGCATTACCACCTGGATGATAATATTGTTCAAAAGAATATTGGTATTGTAATGGCGGGCAATATCCCCTTAGTTGGATTCCATGATTTTTTATGTGTTTTTATCAGCGGCCACCGGCAAACCATTAAATTATCTTCCAAAGATGATGTGTTGCTTAAGTTCCTGGTAAAAAAAATATACAACATGGATATTGAGATCCAGAACCTGGTTTCATTTGCCGAATTATTAAAAGGATGTGATGCATATATTGCAACCGGCAGTAACAATACGGCCCGCTATTTTGACCAGTATTTTGCAAAATACCCCAGCATCATACGCAGGAATAAAACATCTGTAGCTGTACTTTCAGGCAATGAATCAACAGCAGCATTGAAAAACCTGTCTGATGACATTCACCTTTATTTTGGACTTGGCTGTAGGAATGTTACCAAATTATTTGTACCAAAGGAATATGATTTTGTTCCGCTGCTGCAATCATTTGAGCAATATAAATATTTCAGGGATCAAAATAAATACACGAATAATTATGATTACCAGCTTTCCATCATGTTACTAAATAAAGTTTATTACATGACCAATGGAAGTACTTTGCTGATTGAAAATCCGGCAGCATTTTCACCAATCGGCGTGGTGAATTATGAATATTATGAAGATGAGAAAAAGCTGGATGAACTTATTAAAAACCAGGATGATGTTCAATGCGTAACTGGAAAAGGATTTATTGATTTTGGAAAGGCACAATCGCCGGACCTTTTTTCCTATGCTGATGGGGTGGATACGATGCAGTTTTTGTTATCTTTATGACCGAAAAGATGACATTTTTTATACTAGAAAATCAAAATCTGAACGAATAAAGACGTTATCTTTTATACCGATCTACGAAGCTCTTACTAAATTAATTGTTAAAGATGGCAGAAGGTATCTTTCATTTTGTCAGTATGACGTTATTTTGTACCGAAAGGCACGGGATTTGAATCCCTAATAAAAAATTGTTGCAAAAAATAAAACCTATAAAAATGAAACTAAGACAAGTATTATTTACCATGACGATCAGCGCCATAACAACGTTGGCGATCGTTTGGGGGTACGGAAAATTTTCAAAAGAAAATAATGCTTATGGCGGCCAGCAAAATGGAGTAATGCCGGCAAATTATAAATATGCCGGGTTTACTGATGGCGCTAACCCTCCGCCCGGCGCTGTAGATTTTACAATACCTGCCCAGGCTGCTACGCCGGCGGTAGTGCATATCAAAACAAAAACAAATGCCAAGCAGGTAAACAATAATTTACCCCGCACACAGAGGCAGAATCCTTTTAGTGACTTGTTGGGAGATGATATGTTTGAACAGCTTTTTGGTGGCGGCAGGGCCAATGTGATCCCTGAGCAACGGGCTTCTGGTTCTGGCGTTATCATCAGCGATGACGGATACATTGTTACAAACAACCACGTAGTACAAAATGCTGATGAAATAACGGTAACATTAAACAACAAAAAAACCTATAAAGCAAAAGTTATCGGAACAGATCCTTCTTATGACCTTGCTGTAATAAAAGTAGATGCAACCGCACTTCCTTACTTAGTTTATGGAAATTCTGATGAAGTAAAAATTGGCCAATGGGTTTTAGCAATTGGCTACCCATTGAATTTAGAAACAACCGTTACTGCAGGTATCATTAGTGCCAAAGCGAGAAGCCTGGGACTTAACAAAGACAAAGCCGGCAACCCCGGCGGTGGAGTAGAATCATTTATTCAAACAGATGCTGCTGTAAACATGGGCAATAGCGGTGGTGCATTGATCAATACTGATGGCAGGTTGATCGGCGTAAATTCTGCTATTGCTTCACCTACCGGATATTATTCAGGTTACTCTTATGCTATTCCTGTAAATATTGTAAAGAAAGTAGTAGATGATATTATGAAATTTGGTACCGTGCAAAGAGGTTATCTCGGTATTGCTTTTGGCAATGCCGCCGACATGACCGAAGATGCCAAAAGGAAATACAATGTTCCGACTGAATCCTATGATGGCATTTATGCAACAGATGTTCCAAAAGACGGAGGTGCTTATGCAGCAGGAATAAAAACAGGCGACCGGATAGAAAAGATCAATGGGATTGAAATTGTAAGCGGTGGTGAATTACAGGAACAGGTAAGTCGTTACAAACCAGGTGATAAAGTTCCGGTTACTTTTGTAAGAAGCGGCAGGGAACAAACGGTAACGGTTACCTTGAAAAATAAGGCCGGTAATTATGATATTGTAAAGAATGATGAGGTTACTGATATATTGGGCGCTGATTTTATAACACTCGACACGAAAAAAGCAAAAGAGTATGGAATAAGTGGCGGTGTAATTGTAAAGAAAATAAGGGAAGGTGCTTTAAATGACCAGACCCGCATGAAAGACAGTTTCATCATTTTAAAAGTAAATGATAAAGAAGTTAAGAGTGTTGCAGAATTGAAAGATGCAATTGGATCGGAGAAATCTGTAACCATTACAGGATTCTATCCTGGTTATGATGGGTTGTATGAATATCCGCTTACGTTGGGGGAATAAACTCTTAGCTCATAAAAGAATCGAAAGTCGTGGGGGGCCCGAAAGTTGGGGTGGGGAGTTTTTTTTTTTTAAAAAAATTTTTGCCCACAGGGGGGGATAAAAAATTTTTTTTTAATTAATATTAAATTTTTTTTTTTTTATAAAAAAT
>JANNBU010000344.1:0-16035 GCA_031385805.1 Ferruginibacter sp. | reverse complement strand
AAAATTAAACCACAGCAGATCTTATCTTAACCAATTTCTCTAACAGCGGTTCCAGCAGATCCAACCGCAACATATTGGCACCATCACTTTTTGCAACAGCAGGATTGGGATGTGTTTCAATGAATAACCCGTCGGCACCGGTTGCAATAGCAGCTTTGGCAATGGTTTCAATCAATTCCGGACTCCCGCCGGTGATCCCGGCTGTTTGATTGGGTTGTTGCAATGAATGCGTACAATCCATGATCACGGGAACATTGATCTCTTTCATCCAGGTGATATTTCGGTAATCAACTACCAGGTCCTGGTAGCCGAAAGTATTTCCTCTTTCTATTAATCCAACTTTGTTGTTGCCGGCATTTTTTATTTTTTCAACAGCAAATTTCATGGAAGGCCCGCTGAGGAATTGTCCTTTTTTTACGTTCACGATCTTACCTGTTTCGGCAGCGGCAATTAAGAGATCGGTTTGACGACAAAGAAAAGCAGGGATCTGTAAAATATCCACGTAGTTTGCTGCTACAGCTGCTTCCAGGGCAGTATGTATATCTGTTGTTGTTGGTAATGAAAATTTCTGACCAAGATCTTTAATCAGTTGCATAGCAGTTTCATCGCCAATTCCTGTAAAAGAATTTGCACTGGTCCTGTTAGCTTTTTTATAGGAAGATTTGAATATGTATGGAATGCCTAATCTATTGCATATTGTTGAAACCCTTTTGGCCACTTCACTGATAAGTGCTTCGCTTTCCACTACGCATGGACCGGCAATTAAAAAGAAATTTTTAGGATCATACTGTTGTTTGCTGAACAAGTCATGTAAATATTTTTCCATGCTGCAAAATTACTAAGAAGCTTTTAAATGGAATCATAAAATCAACATGCAACGAATGCACGAATAAAATGCAATTAGCATTCGTGCATTCGTTGCACAAATTGAATCATAGGGTTGTTGGTCAGGCGACCAACAACGGCATTCGTCATTGCGAGGAACGAAGCAATCTGCACATTAATAATATAGATTGCTTCGTTCCTCGCAATGACGGAATCAATTGCTGATAAAATAAACTTTCCTGATCTTGTTATTTTCAATCTGGTAAATAGCGGTGGCTTCCAGCGGCTTGCTACCAAAACCGGTTATGCTTTCTTTATCAATGATCGTATTGCCTTGTATGATGCGTTCTTTTATTTCGCAATGCAGGTTGGGTACATTTTTAAAAAAAGCATAGTCTTTTCTCATGGCTTCTTTTCCTTTTGATAAAAGTGTTGACGGAAAACTATATAACTCCACATCTTCTGCATAGGGTTCCAGGAAAGCTTCCAGGTCGCGGTCGTTGTATGCATTCAACTGCCTTTGTACCAATGCAAGTGCTGTTTCTTTTATTAATGTATCAGGGCGGATAACAAATCCTTTATTTATTACCAGGCTTATTTTTTCCAGGTTTTGTAATTCATCCAATGGATTTGCATTTAGTAAAACCATGTCAGCTCTTTTACCAACGGCAATACTTCCGGTTTCTTTTTCTTTACTTAAAATATAGGCTGGGTTAATTGTTGCAGATTGTATTAACTGCCAGTTACTGATACCCGATTTTTTCATTTCTTTTAATTCGGCCAGGAAAGACGTGGCATGCATGGTGCCGATATTTCCTGCATCTGTTCCAGCTGCAATTCGTACGCCGGCATCCATTAATTTTTTCAGATTGACCAGGCAGATGGAATCCTGTGTGAATGATTTTGGCTTATTATTTTTTATTGAATTCTTATACGCATCTATCATGGCAGTTTCGGGCAGGTGTTTCAAGTCGTATAATGAACCCAATTGCACCGGGTTGGCTTTCATTAATTCATTGGTTGAAAAATCAAGTTCCTGCCCAAAAGTTTTTAAATATCCTCCATACACGGTAAGTGTAGGACATAATATGATGTTCCTGCTTTTGAGTAATTGTAGAAAATCGTCAGGAACCACTTCATCATCCACGCTGTGCACTAAATAATCGCAACCTGCTTCCACAGCTAATTGTGCCGTTAATCTTTCAGTAGCATGAACGGCAACTTTCAGATTATTTTTATGAGCTTCTTCGATAATTGCTTTTGCCGTGGGTAAGAATTTCCTGGCAGCTTCTTCTATTTCTTTTTTGTCTTTACCCAGTGCTATGTACCAGATCTTAATAAAATCAGGATGATAGGGTAGTTGCTGTTGTACCATTTTTCTTCCTTCTTCTTCTGTTGATACCAGGCTAAAAGGTTCATCAGCACCCAGTTTTTTAAAAGCTTCGGGTTCATACGATGTGATCAACGGGCCGGTCATAAATACTGATGGAGCATAGCTTTGGTGTTTGAATGTATCACGCAGTTGTAAAAAATTAGGAGTGGAACCAACATCGATTACAGTGGTGATACCATTTTGCAAATAACGGCGTAGTACATCTTCCATATTCATATGCCCCCACTCAATATCTTTTTCATAAGCCATGTATTTACGCAAATTGATCGCATCGGGCCGGGTATATAGACCGCCGCTTTGCGAAAAATGTACATGAGCATCTGTCATTCCGGGCATTAAAAATTTCCCCGTACCATCAATAACAGTTGCGCCTGCCGGCAACGGATTTTTTTTTGCACTTATGAACTCTATGGAATTACCGTTGATTGTGACCGTTGCATTCGGAACGAGCTTTTGCTTTTCAACATCAATGATCGTTACGTTACTGATAAAAACTTTCTGTGCCTGTGAGGATAAGAATAGCACACAAAGGAAAAGGCATGCGAAACATTTCATAAAAATATTTTTATATTCTAATATATTATTATTTAAACTGGCATGTAATAAATAAAATTGTTTGAGAGGTCATCAACAATAGATTTAGATATCAATGGCCGATGATCTTCAAAAATTCATCTTTTTTTCTTCTTGAAACATCTACATATGTCCCATTTTGAAGTTCTATCTGGCCGCCATCTCCTTTGATATATCTTTTGATGTAATTTAAATTGATAAGGTATGAGTGATGAACACGAAAAAAAATATCTAAGGGTAAAAGTTCTTCAAATTCCTTAAGTGTTTTTGATGCAAGGATCTTTGGTTTATTTGTAAAGAAGATATTGGTATAGTTGCTTTGTGCTTCCAGGTGAATGATGTCGTTGATATCAAAAAATAACAAGCCATCTAAAGTTGGTACTGCCAACTTATTCAATTGTTTTTTGGAATGTTGCATGTTTTGCTGCAGTAGTTCTATTTGTTTTTTTGTTTGATCTGTTTCACTACCTGCTATTCTTGCTACAGCTGTTTTTAATTCTTCAATGTCAATCGGCTTAAGTAAATAATCAAAAGCGGCGTATTTAATTGCTTTGATAGCATATTGATCATATGCTGTAGTAAAAATGATGTGGAAATTTTTTTGTTTTATTGTATTCAGCATTTCAAAGCCATTCATTTTGGGCATTTCAATATCCAAAAAAATTAATTTCGGATGATGTTTTTCAATGACCGATAATGCTTCAATACCATCAGCGGCTTCTGCCAGTATGGTTACTTCTGGGCAATAGCTTTGTAGTTTTTGCCGCAGTGCCAGCCTGCCTTTGGCTTCATCATCTATTATGATTGCAGTGATCATGCTAAATAATTTTTAATTCCACTTTTATCAAAGTACCTGTCGCATTATTGTCTTCATAAAGATCTGTAACTTTTACCGAGGCTTCGGGTTCTTTGTTGAATAACCTGATCCTGTCGTAACTCAATTGCATACCATACGATGATTCTTTGTTCTGAACAATTAGCCCGGCTGCTTTTCTCCCGATGCCATTGTCTTTAATAGCGTATTCAATTTTGTCGCCCAGTTTTTTTATTTCAATTTCCAGTAAGCCATCATTACCATCTTTATTTTTCAGTCCATGTAAGATAGCATTCTCTACAAAGGGTTGAATAATGAGCGGCGGTACCTTATAATCACTATCCATTAATACATTGTCTATATCAATGGTTGTTTTGAATTTATTATCATTTCGCAATTCTTCCAGTTCGATATACAATTTTAATGTTTCAATATCTTTTGTAAAAGCTACGGCATTTTGTTTGCTGCTGTCGAGAATATTACGTAAAAGTTTGGCAAATTTATTCAGGTACAAAGTGGCATTGTATTTATCATTGCTGTGGATGAAGGCATCAATACTGTTAATACAGTTGAACATAAAGTGCGGGTTCATCTGGGCTTTTAATGCTGCCATTTCTGTTTCGGTCATTTGTTGTTTTAACGCAGCAGCAGATTTTACCGACCTTATTCTCCAGCGCATGAAGAAGTAAAGTGCGGATGCAAAAGTAAGTACGTATATTATTTTCAATAAAATGGTTTGGTACCAGAATGGCTTTACAATAATACTAACAGAAGTATAAGTATAACTGACGATACTCCCATTCGAACCTGCTTTTACTTCTAATTTATATTCGCCTGCGGGAAGATCGAGTAAGTTTATATCGCCGTCTTTGGTTTCTATCCATTCGCCGGAGATCCTGTAATAAAGCCTGTTTTGCTGTGGGATGGAATAATTAGGAAAGGCAAAATGTATGCTGATCTTTTTGGTACCGGGTGCTGCAATGATGTGTGCATCTTTATTATACCCTGCTTCGGTGATGTATCTTTCTTCATCAATGATTATATCCGTGAAAATGATCGGGGCATGGGTTTGATTGTTATTGAGTTTATAAGGATTGAAGGTAATAATGGTGTTAAGGGTTCCGGCTGCAATGGTACTGTCGTTGGCCCAGTTGAACAGGGCGATTGCACCTCTGAAGTTTTCGGGCAGCCCATCCTCGCTTGTAAAATATCTGAATTTTTTCGTTTTTTTATTGTATGTATGAATGCCTCCATCACTCAGTATCCAAATAGTTCCGCAGCTGTCTTCCAGTAACTTTTCAGCTGCGTAGCGGGCTGGCATTTGCGGGTCGGTAATAAAATCAATTTGTTTATCTTTTACCGACAATTTTACCACTCCATAATATGTAGCGATCCAGCCTGTGTTGTCTTTATCAAAATAAATATCATGAATGTAATTATAAAACTGGTTGTAAATAGTTTTGGTTTTGTAAAATGATACCAACGCAAAAGAATCAGCATTTTTGTTATATCGGTAAAGCCCTGATGAAGTGCCCAGCCATAAAGTTCCTTCCCGGTCATATTCCATCGAATTTGCATACCCGCTATATTGGTTACGGTAATTCTTGTAAAATGTGCCTTTCAAGGCATCGAATACATACAAGCCTCTATCTGTAAACCTCGACCAATACAGTCCATCCGGCCGTTTTAGAATATTACCTGCGGCATAGCGGTCATCAATAGAAGAGAATGAATCCGTGGGAAGAAAGTATTGTATGCGGTTGTTTACAGATTGTTTTATAAGGCAACTATCTGTTCCATACCAGGTATTGCCTTCATCATCATATTGCATCGTATTTATTCTCGGATAATCAGATGAAGAAAGTGGGCTGAGTTTTTTTATAACTTTTTTTACATTCCAGTCCTGGTCAAGTGAGTAGAGAAAACCATTGTACCAGCACGAAACCAGGAAGCCATCAACGGTTTTTAATAAGCTATTGGGTATGCCCATGTTGGATATATTCAGATTGAATTTATTTATTGCCGGTGTTAATGAGTGATTTTTAAAAGACTGTAATTTCGGGTCCATGATATTTATTCCATCATTGGTCATGATCCAAAGCCTGTTTTCATTGTCTTTGTAAATATGATTGCTCGAATATCCTTTTATCTTTCCGGTAACATTATCATTGTAATAATATTTATACTGTCCGGTAATGGGATCAAGCAGCGTGAAATACTCTTCTGAAAAACAGATCCATTTTTTGTGCTGATCATCTTCCAGTTCGCACATGAATTTGACGATAGAACCGGGGTTGAAAAAATCAATGTATTTACCTGTTTCGGGGTAAAACTTTTTAATCCCGCCACCCCAAAAGCTTACCCATAGCTGCCCTTTTGAATCCTGTAAAATACCGGTTACATATATATAATGACCGGTAAAATAAGGGATACAACTATGCCTGTTTGTATCGATAAGGTACAATCCATAAGCGCTTTCTGCCCATAAGTTCTTGTCTTTATCTTCATAAATATCCCCTATTGCTGTAGCATGTAATTGCCAGGCAGGGTTTGAAACAGGCGGTATTGTATAGCTACTGAATTTTCTGGTAGAAGTATTAAACAGTTGCAGCCCTTTATTACTTGAAATCCATACACGACCTTTGCTGTCTACAAAAGGAATTGGTTTATTGTTGGTTGCTACACTGTTGCTGTCATTTTCATTGTGCAGGAATGTTTCTATTCTATCGGTAACAGGGTCTAAATGATAAAGGCCTGGAAAGGCACCTATCCACAGGCAACCCTGTTTGTCTTCACAAATGTTATTAATATAATTTGAACTGATGGCATTGCCGGTATTGTTGTTGCTGTGATAAGATTTTATTTTCTTTCCATCGTAACGCAACAGACCTTTATTTTCAGTACCAATCCACAGTAGGCCGCGACTGTCTTTGAAAACAACAGTTACCAAACCTGCAGGGAGATCGTTAACAGGGGCCAGCAAAGAAAATTTTAGATCAGGAAAATTTTGTGCATAATTATTTTGTGCAGACAGCAAACAGCAAAGCATTAATATTAATGCAAATTTCTTCATGCTTTAAATTAAGGTTTTTGCATATCAAATTCAAACTGGATATAAATTTAGCTTATTGCCATTTTTTAATTCTTTGAATAACCTGTTTGTTAGCTTAAATAAGCTTTGTAATCTAAACACCAATAGATATTTTTATTACATTAATTGTTTTCCGAACTGACAAAATGATAATTAAATCTGTTTCGGTACAAATATGACCGCAAGATAATAGCCCTGGTTTCTGCAACTAACTAAAGGCACAATCGCTTATTAACGGACAGGCTACCTTATATGAAATTCTTCGTATGACAGGTTATTTTTTTAAAATCTTAATAGATTTTTTTAACACAGGCCTTTTATTTCGAGACAGGGGCAACACAACGTCTGATCCGCATGCTGCATTTATCGCCTGGAAGTATGATCCCTCTTTTGCCCTAAATCCGTTTGTAAGGCGTATGGTTATTGCAGCTCTTAGTTTTAAAGAATTGCCTGCTGTGCCGGGTATATACTGAGATGAATTGATAGTTGCTGCTGCCTGGTAAAATCTATTGCCCGATACTTCATCGGATAGCATATGGCTATTAGGGCAATCAGAATGACCTTCCGACCGCCACAAGCCTCTTCCAAAAGTTGCTGCAATAACAAAACCTGAACTGTAATCAACATGAATATCTGTAACGGGAACCCGGGGTAATCCATTGTAAAATGGTTCCCAGCCTAGTTGATTGTCGTCTTTATAAAAAACACCTATTTCAGTACCAATATACACAGCACCTGTTGGATTGTTATTGCTACTTCCAAAAGCTATGGCGTAAATAGGGATATTCGGCAAATTGATAGAATAATTAGTCCAGTTAATTCCTCCGTCAGTAGATCTGATAACTTTAATTCCAACGTCATATCCGGGTAATGACAGCATAATATCATTGGCATTAGCGGGGTTAATGGCTATTGAACTAATGGGGATTATATTGAAGGTAATAGTTGACCTGGGATTGATTTCACTGCTCCAGGTTGGTGAGGCAGCATTGGGGTTGTTACTGATTTTAATCTTTTCTCCATCTGTAATAATCAGTCGGGATCCTGTGTTGCTTATTGCCATAGCAGTTGCTGTATTGTAACCGCCAATATTGCTCCAAGAACTGCCTCCATTGGTTGAGCGGAGTACGCCGCTGTTGGAACCATAAAAAATTGTATTTGAAGCAGATGGTGATTGCAGAATAGGCGTTATCCAACCGCCACCTGTTGGAACCGCTACCGCAGTAAATGGAGTTGCACCTCCATCCGTTGATTTGCTTATGGCC
Source organism: Ferruginibacter sp. (assembly GCA_031385805.1). GTDB lineage: Bacteria > Bacteroidota > Bacteroidia > Chitinophagales > Chitinophagaceae > Ferruginibacter. The sequence goes on along the minus strand of JANNBU010000344.1, from coordinate 8,074 downwards.
CCATTTTGAGTACAAGCATACATAATATTCGGATTGGAGTAATCAATAATATTATCCATTCCGTCAAGGCCGGGTATTACGACATCATAGATACCCGAAAGATTTTTTTGCAAGAACTGTCCATTATCTTGTGTTCCGCCTAATATTAAATTTCCATTTGCCTGAAAACCTGCAATTCTATAAAATTCATTTATAACAAGGTTCAAAGATATATTTGACCAGGAAATGCCATTATCGGTACTTCTGTAAATTCCACCATCATCACCCATATAAATTATTCCATTTAAAGGGTTTCTTTCTATCGCATGAACATCTCCGTGTAAGTTCGTTGCGGTAGTTGCATTTAGCGTGCTAAAGTTAATGCCACCGTCAGTAGAGCGGTAAGAACGAACACCGGCTATTGTTAATTCATTGACATTATTAGGGCTAATATGAATGGCAATGTCATACATTGATTGTTCATTATTACTAAAAATATCCAGGCTATTATTATTGAGACTAAATGAAGCGCCTTCGTCATTAGAAAAATATAAACCATTATAGATCCAGGTACCTGATAAATAATTTGGACCCACCAAAGCATACACTACATTTGGATTAGCAGGGGTAACTCCAATTTCAATTCTCGTAACCGGACGGGCAGTGATTAAAGCCAATGATGAAGTTTTAGTTAGAGTTGATAGCTCTATTTTATTTATTACATTTTCTTCTTTTTCGGTGTAATATAAAATATCATTATTGCCTGGTTTAAACTCAAAATCTGTAATTTCACCTGGTGCTATATTTGTCCAGTTTGAGCCTGCATTCAATGTTCTCCAAAGCCCCGTGTTGGTAGCTGCAAAAACAATATTACTATTTGAAGGGTGCATACGGATTTTATACCCACCCTTCATTTGCTGAATAGTGGTAGATAACCCGGTCCTTTGCCAGGAATTACCGCCATCAATAGATTTTAAAACTCCCACCCCATCATGAAAGTAAACGTTATTGTCAAACCCATCACCCGTTAATGCATAAATGGTATTTCCATCAGGAGCAATAGTTAATCCGGAAAAGGAGGTAACCGGTAAATTATCCGAAATATTTACCCAGTTCCCAAATAATCCGCCGTTTGTGCTTTTCCAAATGCCTCCGCCTGCTGTTCCAATGTAAATGATATCCGGGTTTGTTGGATGAAAGGCTATGCAATTTACCCTTCCCTGTCTTGCAGTAAGTCCACCATTTAAAACAGTATTATATCCAATGCTTTGCCAATTACCAGCATTGATATTTGCCGGTGAAAGATTTCTTTGAGAAGATATTTGTTCCTGTATCTCAAAATTTTTCCTGCCAAAATCAGCTACTTTACCATTTGTACTTAAATGCTGCAAGGCAAACCATTCCTTTCTTTTCCATTGCTTATAACCGCCCCTGTTCTTTCCTGTGGCAGTATCAAAAAATTGATTTATTTTTTTTGCCTGTTCTTTAAATGAGAGGTTCGAGTCGGAAGGATTTAGCACTTTTGAATACTCCTGGGCATACATTAAGTCAGTACTTCCGATCAAAATAATTATTATAAATAAGTACTTCATGAGGGTTTCAATTTTTCGATTTTGTCAATAATATTTGACTCTGCAGTACTTGCACCTCTTTCTTCAATTCAATAATGTACAACGTTAATTCTTCAATTTTCTCCATCATTTTCCCCTGTAGTTCGCCAACTTTCAAACCATTTGTTTGTATTTCCGCAGCAGATGCAATTCCCGGCAGGTGTTTGTTTTTTATGATGTATTGTTCAATTTCTTCCAGCGTTTGCAGTTTGTATTTATTATCGAAAACATAATCGGGCCAATTGATAATTTCTACCACAACTTCTTTTGACCTGATGTTGCCATTTACACTTAATTTTTCGGCGGGATTATTTGTACCTATGCCTACATTGTTGTTTGTTCCGTTTATCATTAATGCAGATAAATACCCGGCAGCAGTAAAATATATATCACCGCCTCCCGTGCCTATTTCAATACCTTCCCTGCTAAAATGCGGAGTGGCAGTTCTGTTTGTAACACCTTTTATATAGCCCCGGGAAGTATTATATTGGTCAACAAAATGTAATATGGGATTTTGTCCCCTCAACTGTGCCACAAAAGTATTGTTAGAGGCCGCGTCTATCGTTGGCTGGTAAATACTGAGTTTATAAGGAGCATCACCGGCTATACCAATGCCTACATTTCCGCCAAAAGGATTGATATATAAATTTTTTGGAGTAGTGCCTGTTATAATATTAGGGCTTCCCATACTTTGAATTTGCTGCCCGTCGATATTTAGAAATTGTGATTGTGTACCAGGGAAATTATTGGTTTCAATTCTTAATGCCCCACCATTGATACCATTACCATACAAGCCATTTCCCTGTAAACGGGCATCACCCCTTACGTCTAACTTGTATCCAGGACTGGTTGTACCAATACCAACATTACCGGTATTTATATTACTGATATTATTCCCCGATGCTTCCCAAAAGCTATATGTACTGTGTATCACTTCCCACCTGATGATTGAAGCGTCATACCTGAATGTTACCGTTCCGCCGTTATGAATGAAAATAGAATTACCCGTACCTGTTATTATGCGCATGTATGGATGAGCAGGCGCCATATCGTTATATAATTCCAGGGTAGCTCCGGAACTATTAATAAAGGTGATAAGCCTTCCATCTACCACGCCTCCACCGTCAAGCCCCGATATGCCAAAATCTCCAACGCCGGGCTGGTTTTGTAACAGCCGATAAACACTTTGTTTATCAGTATAGACATCAAGCGCATAATTAGAAGTAGCAGCAATGATAATATCTGCACTCCGCAAACCTATATCACCATTGATATCTAGTTTAGTGCCGGGTGTTGAGGTCCCAATACCCACATTTAAGCCGTTATTTGTGATCGAGTTGTCGGCTACCCATTCTGTACCATTCCAGTGTATGGTATTTCCATTTTCTGTGCCATCGGGCAGGGAAGCCGCTTTACCGGCATACAATGCATACGGAACACTGTTGAGTTGTGCAGTGCCCATATCAACGTAAGTACTGCCGCCCAGGGCATCCATTTCTACCTGTATGTACTTTGCACCGCTGCCCCAGTTTATGCCTGCAAGTGTTCCGGTCAACTGAGTTCCTGTGCCAATATCAAGATTAAACAATCCTAGAGCAGTGGTGGTTACGCTGTGGTTTTCACTGAGAACAACCGGGCCTGTTGCTGTAAGATCATGTATGCTGATACGTAAGCTGATGGCATGTGATGCGATAATAGATCCCGATGCATTGCGAGCCACTCCCTGGTATGGGATAGCCTGCGGTGCCTGTGCATTTGCCATGAACGTTATCGTCATTAAGCCCAGCATAAAACAGATGTACTTTTTCATTTTACTAGAATTAAATTAATTAAGTATTGTGTTGGTGATTACTGAAACAATAAAGTGTTATGGATGTATGGATGAAATGCCATTAAAACTATTACTATCAAATACCGGAAAATCATTACCATCTACAAAACCATCACCATTCAGGTCGGTTGCTACATACTCAAATGCAACTCCATTGAAGGAATCGGTATCATAGGCCGGGAAATCATTTCCATCAATGAAATCATCCTGATTTATATCGCCGGTATAAAATGCAAAGATCCCTGGTTCAACCATGGCCTGGTTGTCGCCCATGGCCATGCTGACTGCTGCTGAGAAATCATATAATGTTGTTGATGCGGTACATTCCACGGGGTTAGCACTCCAGGTTTGAATACTATTTCGGTGTTTTACAGATAGGTAATAGGTACCTTCCGGTTGTGTGAAATTTACCGAAACAGAACCGTCGGTAAGCAATTGGGTTTTGGTGCTCTCCAATTTTACAAATGTTAGCGGGTCATGTAGTGCTATTTCTATGGTATCGGTTTCGTTTGCAATTGCTGCAATGCCCTGGTTGACCAATACCGGTTGCATGCTGCCACCATTTATATAATAGCCCTGCAAAAACAACTTAAGCTTAAGACTGCTTTCCGAAGGTTGCTCAAAACCCAGTGTCAGCAGATTGCCTCCTGCACTCAATGAGGCAATAGCAGTTTCACCAATATTATAATTGATACTGCCGTTGCTGCCAGTTAGGGTGCCGCCTGATGAAGAAACAGAAACCCGGTTAATTGTTTGCGCTTCCGTTATAACGGAAAAAGAAACTATCGTAAGTATTATAAAGATTTGTTTTTTCATCTGTATTAATTATTTACAAGATGAATCATTGGTTATATGAATAAAAGTCATGTTGAGCCATTGGTAGGAATCACTTAGCAGGCGGCGAAATTCTATTTAGACCTTACATTTGTACTTTAAACAATATTGCTATGATCAAAGAAAGAATACTCGTAATTGGTGCAAGCGGGCAAATAGGGGTTGAGCTTACACTTGCATTGAGAAAAATTTACGGCAATGCCAATGTGATCGCATCCGACCTGCGGGAAGAAAATGCATTATTACATGGCACCGGCCCATATGTAAGCTTAGATGTAATGAACAAGGAAATGCTGCATGTGCAGGTGATACGCCAGAATATCACCCAGATATATTTACTGGCAGCAATCCTTTCGGCAACCGGAGAAAAAAATCCACACCTTGCCTGGAGCCTCAATATGCAAAGCCTGCTGAATGTGTTGGATATTGCCCGGGAGGAAAAACTGCACAAGGTTTACTGGCCATCTTCTATTGCCGTATTCGGGCCAACATCTCCAAAAGTAGATTGTCCCCAGCAAACGGTTATAGAACCTGTAACTGTTTATGGTATAAGTAAATATGCCGGAGAATTCTGGTGTAATTATTTTAATCACCGTTATGGGGTTGATGTAAGGAGTTTGCGTTATCCCGGTTTGATCAGTTACAAAAGTGCACCCGGTGGCGGTACCACAGATTATGCGGTTGAGATATTTCATGAAGCGCTGGAAGAGAAAAAATATGAATGCTTTTTAAAGGAAGGTACTTACCTGCCCATGATGTATATGCCCGATGCGATCCGTGCAACCAGTGAACTGATGGAGGCAGATGCGTCAAAGATCTCCATACGCACGTCTTATAATATCTCCGGCATGAGCTTTTCTCCCAAAGAAATTGCCGCCGAAATAAAGAAGCATATCCCCGAATTCTCAATCAGTTATAAGGAAGATTACCGCCAGGCGATTGCTGATAGCTGGCCCCAAAGTATTGATGATACGGTAGCCAGAACGGACTGGGGCTGGAAAGAAGAATTCACCCTCGAGGAGATGACAAGAGACATGTTTGACAACCTGGCTGGTTAATTTTTGGTTAATTACGATAATTTGAGCTATTTTTTTCGGGTACGGATTTGTTTGTCTGGATAAAATGTCAATATCTTACAGCACATTTTAAACTAAACTTACGTATTATGAAAAAATTAATCTTACTTGCTGCGTTTGCAGTAACTACAAGTATTGCCTCGGCACAGGTATCTTTTGGGGTACAATTGGGTGCTAATATTGCCTTTGGAAAGCGTACTACTGTTGACAATTCTGGTTTACCCACAGCTTTTTCCAATGATCCAAAGGTTGGAGTAATTGGTGGCTTTCTCGCAGAAATACCTCTTGGTAGTACACTGGCTTTCAGACCAGAACTTAACTTTATTCAGAAAGGAAGTAAAACAAACAGCACTTTCAGTATTTATGAATCAAATTCTAAGATCACATTAAATTATATTGAGATGCCTTTGAATGTTGTTTACAAGCTAAATGTCGGAAGTGGTAACTTCTTTTTTGGTTTGGGGCCAACATTAGCATTTGGGATATCAGGTAAAATTAAAACTACTGATCCGAATGATCCTACTAACAATGAAAACACAACTGTTAAATTTGACGGGAAAAAAGATGCTGATCTTAGCGCTACTGATGATAAAGCCCATTTAAAAGCTTTTGATTTTGGTGCTAATATTATTGCAGGCTATAAATTAGGCATGGGTGTTTTCTTTAAACTTGGCTATACTTATAATTTCGTGGAACTTGATCCAAACCATAGTGACACTGATAAACCTTCTTATAAAAACAGGGGTTTCAATGTTTGTGTAGGTTATATGATCGGTGGTTCTAAATCTTCAAAAAAGAAAGATTAATAATTAATAAAATTGATATTGAAAAAGGCCGTTAGTTTAGTTACTAACGGCTTTTTTTTAATAACCCCAGCCTTAAGGCTGGGGTTATTAAAGCGAAATCCTTTTCTATGGGGCTTTAGCCCACTTTAACCGGGCAGCAGTGATCTCGAACTTCAAACTATTATTTACAACCCCAACACATCTTTCATAAAAAACATTCCCTTTTTTCCTTTCAGAAATTCTGCCGCCAATACGGCACCTCCGGCAAAACCTTTCCTGTTATGTGCTGTGTGAATGATTGCTATATCGTCTACGCCCGAACTGTATTTCACCGTATGTGTTCCCGGAGCCGGGTCTATCCGTTTACTTTCAATAACAAGTAATTCATCATTTGTTGTTGGCTCATTGATCCAGGAAGATTTGCGGGGAAGTTCTTTGATAACCTGTTCTGCTAATGTAATGGCAGTTCCGCTGGGTGCATCTTTTTTTGCTGTATGGTGTATCTCTTCTATCGTAACATCATAAGCCGGTTGTTTTGACATCAATGCAGCCAGTCTTTTATTCACTTCAAAAAAAATGTTTACACCTATACTGAAATTACTTGCATATAAAAATGTGCCGTTCTTTTCAATACAATATTTTTCTACCGCTGCCCAATGTTGCAACCAACCTGTACTGCCACATACAACCGGGATACCTGAATCAAAACATTTGTAAATATTAGCGATGGCATTTTCGGGGCCGGTAAATTCTATGGCTACATCGGCCTGTTGTAAATTTTCAGTTGTCAGTTCATCTTTATTTTCAAGATCTATTTTTAAAACGATCTCATGACCTTTCTGCAAAGCAATTTCTTCAATGGTTTTTCCCATTTTCCCATAGCCTATTAGTGCGATCTTCATTTTCGTGAAAAATTATTTACAGAGTTGATGACAAATATAATAAAAAGGTTGAGGTTGAGGTGGAGGTTAAGTAGCGTGCACTCTTAACCTTAACCTTAACCTTAACATGCGGCTTAAATAATAATCATCTCCCAATATGCATCACCAAACTAATACCATTGGTTCTGGCAACCGGGCTATAACCAGCTTTAATTTGTAAACTAAGGTCATCGCTTACATCAAAAGTTTTTAAATGTGCATCCACGGCTGCATCGGCTACATTCAACGCCCAAAATACTAAGAAGAATAAAGCGGAATAATCTACATTTTGCCTTACCTGGTTTCTAAATGTCCGTATCCTGTCGGGCTGGTCTTTTACACTATAGTAGGGTTCTTCTATGAGGAAATCATTTGTGGGATCATTATCTGTTGCAAGTATGTATGCAGATTTTGAATCCTTATACTGCTTCAGGTTCCTGAAAAAAAGATAAGCGGGAATACCAATGGCAGCATATACAACCGGTACTTTCCATATTTTTTTATTGGTAACCTGGCCCCAGCCCGGGATAACGGCTGAGCGTATGATCGCTTTTCGTGGACGGTATTTTGGAACAGTATCCTTTATCTTTTCAATGGGGCTTTTTGCAATAATATTACCCGATTTGTTGATGACAATACTGTCTTGTTGAGCATAGATATTTGAGCAGCAAAAACAGCAGGTTAAAACAACAATGATTTTATTTATTACAGGTAACATCAACTCACATTAATATTCAGCTTCTCCAGCAATCCATTTAATTCTTCCAATGAATAATACTCCATCAAAATACTGCCACTTCCTTTTTTACTATGGGTTAATTTTACCCTGGTGCTGAATTGAGATGCTAAATTATCTTCTATCTTTTTAAAAGCAGGCGGTAGTTCGGTTTTTACAGATGTTTTAACAACAGTGCTGCTGTACATTTTTCTTACCAGGTCTTCTGTTTGCCTTACCGACAGTCCGCGGTTTTTTATTTCAGCAAAAACATACAACTGTTTATCCACAACATCAATATTGATCAATGCCCTTGCATGCCCC
>JANNBU010000319.1:0-5648 GCA_031385805.1 Ferruginibacter sp. | reverse complement strand
ACTTCGCCGATATTTTATCGGACAAACCAAATGATACAGCAATAAACTTTTGTTATGCCGCTTATGAATATGTTCGCTCACAATACAAATATCGTACAAAATACAAACAGCCACCCCGCAGCAAGCTGCGAGGAATTCTTTGAATTAAAAGTAGAAAGTAATAAAAAACAGTCAATGGAATAAGTTAATTTTTTTATGCGGATGAACTGTCAATTTTAAAATAAAAATCCTTTTCCGCAATAAACCCATTGCGAAAAAGGATTAAGTTTCCTATGTTACTTACCAATACTTATTTTTTCATATTGCGCCACATCTTTATCAATACCAAGGATAAGCAAACAGGTAGCTGTACAAAATACCGGGCTCGTAATACAATGATGCCCTTGCCATGAGCCATTGTTGTTTTGGATATTGGATAAGATGGTGCTGGTGTTTTCGTACCATTTTTTCCAGTCATCTTCACCCCCAATGATGAGTGATTCGCCGGTAAGTAAAAAACTTACAAATTCTTCCCCACCATTGTTACCAAAACCGGTAATAACATCGCCATCCTGTGCCCGCTTATTGGCATAGCTGTTCATTTTGTAAGTAGTAGCCAGTTCCTGTGCCTCGTTTACGGAGAAGCCTGCCTGCTGAAGATTGGCTGCGGTAACTTCATTTTCATCTTTAATGATCCCTTTCTTTTTGGCAATTTTTAATACTTCTTTCACCCTGCGCTTTTCCTTTGCCGTTGCCCTTGCATTACCGGATACAGCATAAAGCAATACGCCGGCCGCATCTGCCGTGGTACTACTGCCAGGAGTAAAATTCTTTTTCTGGTAATTTCTTGCATCATCAAGTTTTTTGCTGTTAACTGTAATATCATTGGCTTCTGCCAGCTCCAATGCATTCACAGCAAATGCACTTTGAAGCACCGGGGCCCAGCCGCCACCTTTGATAGCGCCATTGTCTCCCTGTGCCTTTTCAATCTTTGTTACACATTTCTGTATGGCATTTTTCAGACGCTTGTACGTGGGGCTTTTATCATCAGTATAATGCATTACACTGGTGAGGCACTGGCTTGTTAAGATCACATCTATATTTTGTCCAAGTTTAACCTGGGGTTGAGTGCCGGTAATTGAAGTAATGTTAAGCGCATCAGCAGAGGATTGCTCTACATTTCTTATCAAATAATTTATTGCATTTTGCACAGCGTTACTGTAAGTAGTTCCTTTGGGTCTTTCACCAAGGCGCATCAGTGCCATAAGCGACATGGCAGTAGAAGCCGGATCCTGTTGCAGTTTAGACGGGTCGGTGATATCCTGCCTGGTATGCGTACCGGCACCCCATCCACCATTTGGTGCTTGTGCTTTAAGCAGCCATTCTTTACCGGAACTGATAGCAGAATCAATTTTTCCTGCCCTGAAATTTTCCATGTATGCTTTTAGGTTAACATTACTTTGCGGTTCATTAAAAATTGTCCGCATTACACAGGCATTGTGTTTTTTTTCAGTTTGAATCTTAATTGGGGTTAAAGAAGATGTGTGTTGGCTTAAAAAATAAATTGCGGAGCCCGTAATCATCGTTGCCCCGGCAAGCATAGTTGTTAGTCTCATAATAATGATTTTTTTTACAGGGATGCGTTGATCCGGGTAATTACATAATGCGGAATGGCAGATTAATGATTGTAATGGTCCTTTAAAGAAACTTTAACTTTTTCCCATACAGTTCCGTTTTGAGAAAATGTGTATTATGCAATACGAAACGAATAAGCGTTAAGATATTTTTTATGATACAGATGCTGAAATTTTTAAGTGTTTTGCTAAATAATTAAAACTATTTTTGCATTTCTATCAGCCGGCTATCGCCCCGATAATATCAGGGAGGAAAGTCCGGACAGCAAAGGGCAACACACCGGCTAACAGCCGGCTTCAATATGTTTGGTGGTAACATTGAACATTGAGAAAGAGATAGTGCCACAGAAAATAACTATCCGCCTACGGTGGAAAAAGGTGAAAACGTGAGGTAAGAGCTCACGGTATTGATTGGTAACAATCATTACGGGTAAACCTTGTGTGCTGTAATGCCACGTAAACCAGCGTTTGAGGGCGGCCCGCCCGAGTTGGAGGGTAGGCAGCAAGATTGTGTTAGTAATAGCACAGCAAGATAAATGATGGCCGTCCCGGCTTTGGTTGGGATAACAGAATCCGGCTTATGGCTGATAGTTTTATTTGATATAAAGCATTGGCAAAGTTCAAAACTTTGCCAATGCTTTATATCATCAAGTATCTTAAATAAATTCTTTAAAAATAGTTTCCTTTATACCTGGCCAATCTTCTTTGATAAAACTGAAATAAACCGTATCCCTTACAGTTCCATTTTCGCCAATAGCATGTCGCCTTAATACTCCTTCCTTTACCGCACCAATCTTTAGCATGGCGCCTTGTGATTTTAAATTCAGGTGACTTGTTTTTAATTCTATTCTGTTCAACTCAAGTTTTTCAAACCCAAAACTGAGTAATAAAAATTTACATGCTTTGTTGATACCGGTGCGTTGTAAGGAAGGTTTGTACCATGTCCAACCGATCTCTAATCTTTTATCAGGCATGGAAATATTTGCATAACGGGTACAACCGGCGTAACAGCCTGCTTGCTTATCGAACATAGCAAAGGGATATGATCTGCCTTCTTTTCTTTCCTTTAACGCAATGTCGAAATAACGGCGAAAATCTGCTTCATTTTTTATATCTGCGCTGGTGAATTCCCATATTTCCTTTTCCATGGCAATGGGTAAGAGCAGGTTGAAATGCTTTTCAGTTAAAGGTTCAAGCCTTGCACGTTCATTTTCTAAAATAAATTCCTGTTCAGTAAAATTTTCTGTGTTCATTTTTTATTTTTTTTGATTGAATCGATCTGACGCCCTCGTCTGACCGATACTAATACCATGAATATGGAAATATTAAAACGGTCAGACGGGGACGTCAGACCGTTTTAATATTTCCGCCACAATCTTATCAATTGGTAATGTAACAGCATCTGCAGAAAAATCATTCCACTCAACAAATCTGAATGTTTCTATTTCTCCCTTTTCTTTATACATGATCAATTGTTGCTCATCAAAATCAAAAGGTTTGGATCTGAGTGGTACTTTGATCTCTTCCATTGCCCTCACATAATAATAAATGGAAATGATCTGGTGGCCGGGATTAAAAGCACTTTGCTGGTAAAAATCTGTTGTATAAAGATGTTTGGTGACTTCTATCTTTAAATTCATTTCTTCTATGAATTCTCGTTTCAAACAATCAATAGTGCCTTCTCCTTTTTCCAAACCGCCACCACAGAATTTAGTATAATATTTTCCACGGATGAATTCATCGCTTACAAGTACCTGCTTTAGCCCGTTAATTAAAATACCGTATACTCTTATATTGAACATAGAGTGCTATCTTTTGGTTCTTCGGAAATAATTGAATAGTACAAATGCAAGGATCACAATTGATAAGGTTACGGGGAGCCAGAATGCAAAAGCCGAATGCTGGTATGGCAGGGGTACATTCATACCCCATATACTTGCGATCAATACAGGTATGCTAAGAAAGATTGTAATAGTGCTTAATCTTTTTAATACTTCGTTCTGGTTATTGCTGATAATGCTGGCAAATGCATCCAGGGTACTGCTAAGAATATTTGTGTAAGTGTTGGCTGTTTCCAAGGCTTGTGAAGTTTCGATAACCAGGTCATCTAAAAAATCTTTTTCTGCTTGGTCCATGTGCAGGAAATCTGTTCTGGCCATTTTCATCATAAGAAGCTCATTGCTGCGCAGGGCTGTAATAAAATAAACAAGACTTTTTTGAATACGCATGAGTTGCAGCAACTCTTCGTTACGGATAGCATCATATAATTTTTGTTCCAGCATATTCCGGCGCTGGTTTATTTCTTTCAGGTGATCCTGAAAGGTCATAGTTATCTTTTCAAATATTTTCAGCACCATCATATTGGGTTTATCGGGCTGGCGGTTCTGAAAACTGTTCAGGAATTTTTTGATGGCTTCATTTTCAAATGAGTTTACCGTTACGACCTGCGAACCTGTGAGAATGATACAAATAGGAATAGTTATATAAAATGCATCACTGTCATTGAAAGAATTATTTTCTGTTGGTGTTTTAATTACGATCAGCTTTACATTATTTTCTGTTTCGTAGCGACTGCGTTCATCAATATCCAATGAATCTTTTAAAAAATCAAGCGGGATGGAAAGTGCATTGCTTAATTCAGAAAATTCTTCCTGGCGCAGGGGAGGGAGTACATTTACCCATGTGCCCGGATCAGGCTTTGTTACTTCTGTTGTATGATGAGAAATTATTTTAAAGTATTGGATCATAATGGTTAATTTATTTCAATTTCTCCGGTAAACACTAATTCAGCCGGGCCGCAAAGCCATATATTGTCAAATTCAGTATCGCTAATCTTATTAAATTCCACACTTAATTTTCCGCCGGGAGTTTCTACATCTACCCGGTTAAAACCACGGGAATTGTGTGCCGATACCAATGCAGCCGCGGTAACACCTGTTCCACAACTAAGCGTTTCATCTTCAACACCACGTTCATAAGTACGTACAAATATTGAATCTTCGCTTGTGCTTTCAACAAAATTTACATTTACACCTTCATCTGCAAATCTTTTGCTGTAGCGTATTTCTCTTCCTGTTTCCACAACATCTATGTTTATGACATCACTTGCAAATTTGATAAAATGCGGAGATCCCGTATTTAAAAGAATAAAAGAAGCATGTTCTTCTATTTCACTTACATCATTCATCTTTAGCCTGATCGTATTGTGCTGATCTATTTCTGCCTCATGCTCGCCATCTGCTGCCACAAATTTATATGTGTACTTGTGCATACCCATATTGGATACAAAACGGATCATACAGCGGCCGCCATTGCCGCACATAGAGCCTGAGTGGCCATCTGCATTATAATATAGCATTTCAAAATCATACCCTGCTTTATTATTCAGCATCATCAAGCCGTCGCCGCCAACACCAAATTTTCTATCGCATAACTTATGTATTTGTTTTGTTGATAGGTCGTTAAATTCGCCATTGCGATTGTCGAGAATAACAAAGTCGTTTCCTGTGCCCTGGTATTTGTAAAATTGTATTTTCATGATTGGTTAGTAGCTAGTGGGTTGTGGCAAGTGGGATTTTAGATTCGAGATTTGTAATCATTTTGCTAAGCATTCTGAATGAAGATTCTGTATATTCTTTCAATTTAGAAATTTGTTCATGTTTTATATAATCTAAACTTAATGAAATTTCTATTTGTGTATCAATTTCAACCAAAGAACTTCTCGATATTTCATAAAATCTTCTCTTTTCCCTTGCTGACTTTCTTGCAGCACCTTCTGCAAGATTGCTACACACAGAAACGGCAGCTCTCCTTAATTGAGTCACCAATACAAATTGTTCTTCTTTTGGAAATCTCTTTGTTATGTTATATACTTCTTTTACCATTAGCAATGTAATTTTATACACCTCTAATTGTTTATGAGACAGATTAAGCATGATCTTCTATTTTGGTACGAATAAGTAATATAAAAAATATAAATAGTAACAATCACCTCCAGTTTGCCCCAGCCCATTTACCACTTGCTACTACCCATTA
>JANNBU010000188.1:0-11179 GCA_031385805.1 Ferruginibacter sp. | reverse complement strand
CCTGATGCCGACAAACCTGATGGTGCATTACAAACAGGAACTGCAGCAGTAGTAAACTGTGCCTGCGTATAAGTGCTGGATGCGCTTGAGCAATTTGTTCTTACTCTCCAGTCGTAAACCGTTGAAGCAGATAAACCACTTATTGCTACAGATGTAGAAGCAGTAGCTGTTGCAGCATTTGTCCATGTACCTGATGATGTTAATTTATAATCCACATCATAACTAACGGCGCCGCTTACTGCAGTCCAGCTAACTGTTGCACCTGAAGTTGTGATTGAAGATGAAGTCAAACCAGATGGTGCGCCACAAGATGAACCTGCAGTGATCGTAAAGTTTGTATTAGATATATCAAAGAAGATATTACCAACTGCTTCAACTTTTATACGTGCAGTTGTTGTTGCCGTGTTTGGAATGGTTAATGTTTCTGTACCATCATTGGCAGTACTTGCTGATAACACAGTTGGGAATGTTTGTCCGCCATCTGTTGACAAAGATATTTTTACATTGGCACAACTAACCGGTGCAGCAGTTGTACTTGCAACAGACCATGTAATGGCTTGCGAAGAACCGCCTGCCCATGATACTGCTGTGTTAGGTGCTGTAACTGCAAAAGGTCCTGATGCAGCGCTAACTGTAACTACCATGTCGGTAAATTGTGTTTGACCAACACTAACCGGTGCAGTGGAGCTATAAGAAGCATTATCCCTTACTGTTAGCCTGAAGTTCAATGTCCTGGCAACTGAACTTAATGCTTCTGTGTTAGCACCTGCATCGCCACCTGTTAAAGGGCCACTGATAAGTGCACCCGCAAGTATGGTTGCTAATTTTGGAAAATACCTTGTTGGAGAGGTTGTAGGGCTGAATGAAATCCAGTTAGGGCCCGATGCTTTGGTTGCACTTGCCACACTACTTGCACCTGATACAGTTGAATTGTCATTTTGCTCCCAGCAATAAGTCAATACATCGCCGGCATTGGCATCAGTAGCCGAACCGGTAAGTGCAAAAGGAGTGCTTTTTGGAATGGTATAATTGCTAACTGCTGCAACAACTGGTGTTGCATTATTAGCTGTTATGCTTGTGGTTACCGGACAGGTTTTAGTTGCCAGGTTTGCCTGAATCTGGGCGATGGTAGCCTCATGAAATGTAGCGATAGAATGAGGTGCTACATCCTGGCTTGTGATACCTGCATACCCCATAATGGTAATACCGGAACCTACTTCTTTATTTACGCCTGTACCTTCGAGTGACATTGAAAAAGTGTGATTTCCGCCCAATTGATGACCTACTTCATGTGCTACATAATCTATATCAAAATTATCTCCCTGCGGAATTCCGTCGTTGGGTGAAGTGATACCGCTGCCTTTAGAACCGTTCACACAAACGCAACCAATACAACCAGCGTTTCCACCACCACCGGAAGCACCGAACATGTGGCCAATATCATAATTAGCTTCTCCAATTACTGATGTTAAAGTTGATTGCAATTGTGCGTTCCACTGACTTAAAGTTGTTGAATAAGGATCTGTTGACGGATTATAATAAATAACACTGGTTGTATTTGCAATAAGATTCAGGTGCAATGCCAGGTCTTTTTCATAAACACCGTTACAGCGTGTAAGCGTTGCATTAAAAGCTGCTAAAACCAACGCAACCTGTGCAGAACTTGTTGCTCCAAAATAATTGGCATACTCTCCGTTACAGGATTGAGCTAAACGCATCGTCTTTAAATCGCCGCCCGACCTTGCAGTAATACCAGTATTGGCAACCTGTGTATTTATATCAGTCACTAATTTTTTATCTTCTGTAGAACATGTCCATGGCAATTGCCCGGATTTTCTTTGAGATTTGAATACAGCATAAACAGTATGATCCTGTGAATATGCTTCAATGAATTCATTTTCTTTTTCAGTTCTGAAAACCATTGTTTGTATGCCTTGCGGAGAAATACTCAATTTCAATGTTGCAGACTTATCTGTTATGCCTTTTCCCGAAAAAGCCCTGATCTGGGGAAACCGGGCTTGCAAAGCAGGTTCAAAATTGGAAGCTTCAAAAACTTCGAACTCTTCAATTTGTCCGTCAGCATTTGGCAGGGAAATAACCGTTGAATGTTTAACCTGGTTGCTGACAACAGAAAATAATTCCTGTCTTAAAGGCTCAATATTTAAAGTAAATAATTTAAATGCTTTAGGAAACGATAATCTTGCAACAGCTTTGTCGGTAACAATTTTACCAACATCAGCCCGCGAAGACCAGGAATTCTTCTCCTGTGCCATCAACCCATACATGTATGCAAATGACAGCACAAACAGTAATAATTTTTTCATAAAAAAATTTTAATTGAAAATAAATTGAGGGATGAATATAAATGTTAAAAATTATTTAATACCCGCGCCCTGCATGTATTTTACTAACCAGTTGTTAACGGTGTTTCTACTAAGTATTTTTTCTGTAGAAAAATAACCACAGCCCCAAAGCGTGTATGCAATACACATTGAAACCATGATAACGACTGTTTACCAGTTACTTACTTTATTAATTTCACTTAAATAAAAATTGCTGCTCAGAAAGTTTTTACTTTGCAATTATGATGAGCCGGGTAACTGCATTATTAAAAAAAGACATTTTGCTGGAATTAAGACAGCAGCATACTTTTTACGGCATATTGCTTTATATCGCTTCTACGATCTTTGTTTTGTATTTATCATTACCCGAAAGTCCGGATGCAAATGTTTGGAACAGTTTATTCTGGGTGATACAATTATTTGTTTGTGTAAATACTGTTGCAAAAAGTTTTTTACAGGAAAGCCGGGGGCGCATGTTATATTTTTATTCGATCACATCACCCGTGGAATTTATATTAGCAAAACTGTTTTTTAATATTATACTAATGCTCATCATGAGCATGGTAAGTTTATTATTATTTTATATTTTTTTAGACAACCCGGTTACCAACAGCCTTCGTTTTACCGGGATCGTTTTATTAGGTGGGATAAGCATAAGCCTTGTTTTTACTTTGATGAGTGCGATTGCAGCAAAAGCCCAGCAAAATGCAGCGCTCATTGCCATTTTGGGTTTCCCTGTAATTTTACCACAATTATTATTATTGATGCGATTGAGCAAAGCAGCTTTTGCCGAGGTTTTCAGGGAAGGAGCTGTGCTTCAACTGGCGGGTTTGACGGGGTTAATGGACCTGCTTGTGATCATACTGGCAGTGATCTTATTTCCGTATTTATGGAAGGATTGATCGAGATAACAGATACCGGATACCAGATACAGGCTTGAGCTTTGTTATGATCTTCGAACATGTATCCGGTATCCCGTATCATTTTTCATCAATAATTTTTCCCGCCATATAAACTTTCCCCATACCTTTGCGCCTCTGATCAAAAAACTTGCCTGGTGCAAAAAAGCTGGTGGAAAATATTGTCATTTGTTTTATTGGTTTACACCATTGTTGCCGGTTTTCTGTTTGAGGTTCCTCATAAACATATTTTGAACGAAACCATACGCAATCTCCACTTTCACGTGTGTATGTGGTTTGGCATGATGATATTATTTATTGTAAGCTTTGTTTACAGTATCAAATACCTCCGCAATTTTAATTACCGCAATGACCTGTTTGCAAAGAACTTTGCTGCAGTGGGTTGTTTGTTTGGTATATTGGGATATGCTACCGGTACCGTTTGGGCAAGCTATACCTGGGTTACCGACCAGGGCCAGAGTTTGGGAAGCATATTAAAAGAACCTAAACTTATTGGGGCAGCCATTGCATTATTGATTTATGCTGCTTATTTTGTATTACGTGGTTCATTTACAGATATGGATAAACGAGCCAGGATAAGCGCTGTGTATAATATTTTTGCTTTTGCCATGTTGTTTCCAAGCATCTGGATCATACCGAGGCTGGTTGGCAGTTTACACCCAGGTGCGCCCGGTGGCGAAGGCGGAAACCCGGCTTTAAACTTCAAGGATACTGATATTCGCCTGCGCATGGTATTTTACCCGGCAATCATCGGCTGGACGCTATTAGGCGTATGGATAGCTACTTTAAAAATAAGGCTTGAACTATTAAGAGATAAAACATTGATCCATGAATAAATTATTTTCACGTTTTTCATTATCAATTTGTGGTTTATTCATGAGTTCCCTTTTGTTTGCCCAGGATAAAGAACCTGAAATGGCAGATCTTATGCGCAGCAATGGTAAGATATATGTGGTAGTTGCCGTATGTTTGATCATTCTTATCGGCTTGTTCATATATGTAATGATGTTGGACAGGAAGATGAGGAAGATGGAAAAAGGGGAATAGGTAGTGGTAAATGGCTAGTGGGGAGTGGCTGAATATAGATCATATGTACAAGAGCCTGCCTGCCGGTAGGCAGGTGCGACGCCTGTGAAGTTGAAATATGTATTGAAGTTTGCTTAAAAAAACGATTATAGATTGCTTGAATATTTGAAAAATAAAACCAATTATTATGTCCTCAAATCAACAGTATAGCTTTTTTCAGAGTGTTGAAAAAAGTTTTGACAAGGCTGCTAAATTCACACAATTTGATCCGGGAATCCTGGAACAGATCAAAGCCTGCAACAGTGTATATCAAATGCGTTTCCCTGTAAAGAGAGATGACGGAAGCATCCAGGTTATTGAAGCTTATCGTGTACAGCATAGCCAGCATAAGTCGCCATGTAAAGGTGGTATCCGTTTCAGTGATGAAGTGAACCAGGATGAAGTAATGGCGCTTGCATCGTTGATGACCTATAAATGTGCGATCGTGAATGTTCCGTTCGGTGGTGGTAAAGGTGGTATCAAGATCAATCCGCGTAATTACAGTGTATATGAACTTGAAAAGATAACCCGTCGTTATACAAGTGAACTGGTAAAGAAAAATTTTATCGGCCCTGGTATTGATGTACCGGCTCCTGATTATGGTACCGGTGAAAGAGAAATGGCATGGATCGTTGATACGTATGCGTCATTAAAACCGGGTGAGATAGATGCTGCCGGTTGTGTAACAGGAAAACCAGTAACGCAAGGCGGTGTAAGAGGAAGAAAAGAAGCAACAGGACTGGGTGTATTCTTTGGCATTCGTGAAGTATGCAACATGGAAGATGTAATGAAAAAACTGGGATTGCCTCTTGGAATACAGGGCAAAACAATTGTTGTACAGGGAATAGGAAATGTGGGTTATCACAGTGCCAAATTCTTCCGTGAGAATGGTGCAAAAGTGATTTGCATTTCAGAACATGATGGTGCTGTTTTCAATGCAAATGGCTTAAATGAAGAAGAGCTGATACAACACAGGAATAAAACGGGTTCTATATTAAATGCCCCGGGTACAACAACCCTTGCCCATACAAACGATGCACTTGAACTGGAATGCGACATTCTTATTCCTGCTGCCCTTGAAAATGTTATCAATGGAGAAAATGCACCAAGGGTAAAAGCAAAGATCATTGGCGAAGCTGCAAACGGACCTTGTACACCTGAAGCTGATGAAATATTTATAAAAAAAGGAATTCTTTGCGTGCCTGATATGTACCTGAATGCAGGTGGTGTTACGGTTAGTTATTTCGAATGGCTGAAAAACCTTAGCCATGTTCGTTATGGCCGTATGGAAAAACGTTTTACTGAAAATCTCAATTCGCATATTCTTGGACAGATCGAAACCCTGACCGGCAAACGGGTAAGTGATGTAGAACGCACATTTATCATGCACGGGCCCGATGAAGTTGATCTTGTTCATAGCGGCCTTGAAGAAACAATGATCACTGCTACCAGGGAGATTATGCATATCTGGCAGAGTAATCCTGCAATACCTGATATGCGTACCGCTGCTTATGTAAATGCCATAAACAAAGTAGCAACGAGCTATGGTGAGTTAGGTATTTTCCCATAATATTTGATCTCATTAATAAGATCCCCTGGAAATATTCGGAGGATTTGTTTTAAGAGGTTTAGATAGTTTAGAAAGGTTTAGTGGGTTTAGTTTTGATTTTAAAATAATTTGAATTTCATTTGAAAATTCTAAACCTTCTAAACTTCCTAAACCATTACATTAAAAACCCGGCATTGTATGGATCTCAATAAACCTGTCATTCATTTTCTCAAATCCAAAACAATGGCTGCCATTTGTTATGATTAAATAAGTTGCCTGGATATTTGTATTATAACGAAGTACTTGTTGCAAAACATTTTCTGATAATGATACATTCATTTCCTTACATTCGATGATCATGAATGGTTTTGTTTCTTTATCATATACAACAATATCAAAACGTTTTTTTACATCTCCCAGTAATAATTGTTTTTCTACTGCGATCAGGGAAGCAGGGTAATGTAATGTTTCGGCCATGTATTGCAAAAAATTCTGCCTCACCCATTCTTCAGGCGTAAGCATTACCCAGCGTTTGCGAAACGGATCAAAAATAAAATCCCTTCCTGCTGTGTTTTTTATTTTTGGTTGATATAAAGGGTATTCAATTTTTATCATTTATAATCAAGGAATTATTTTGTATTTTTAAGGTCATACAATTTATTATCAGGTAACGAAATGACCGGGTTTGGCGTTTTACTTCAACAAATAAACGAATAATTTAAAGATGAAGACAAAAGAAGAAATAGTGGAAAACTGGTTGCCGAGGTACACCGGTGAAAAATTATCAAACTTTGGAGAATATATCCTGCTTACCAATTTTTCCAATTATGTAAATATGTTTGCTCAATGGAACAATGTAGAAATCATTGGCCTTGACCGTTCCATGCAATGTGCCACTGCGAATAATATTACCATCATCAATTTTGGTATGGGTAGCCCAGGAGCTGCTACTGTGATGGACCTGCTCACAGCGATCCATCCAAAAGCAGTTTTATTTTTAGGAAAGTGTGGCGGGTTGAAAAAACGTAATAAGATCGGCGACATCGTTCTCCCAATTGCTGCCATCAGAGGCGAAGGTACCAGCAATGATTATTTTCCTCCCGAAGTTCCGGCATTACCTGCCTTCGCATTACAAAAAGCCATTTCAACAACCATTCGTGATTACCAGGTTGATTACTGGACGGGCGTTTGTTACACAACAAACCGCCGTGTGTGGGAACATGATGAAGTGTTCAAGGAGTATCTAAAAAAAGTAAGGGCTTATGCCATTGACATGGAAACTGCCACCATCTTCACTGTTGGCTTTTATAATAAAATTCCAACAGGAGCATTGTTGCTTGTAAGTGATTCTCCCATGGTGCCCGAAGGTGTAAAAACCGAGGACAGTGATAAAGTTGTTACCTCCCAATATGTAGAAACTCATTTGAAGATTGGTATTGATTCGTTGAAACAATTGATCAATGATGGGTTGACGGTGAGGCATCTGAAATTTTAAAAGCCCCATCCCATCCTTCCCCTTCGGGGAAGGGAAATGGAGAAGATCGAAGCGGAGATTATGGAATATTTTTTCCTTAAAAAAAATAAATTGAACATTGATAGTTGAGCATTGAATATTGATTATTTTTTAAATTAATGTTCAATATTCAAGTATCAATACTCAATGTTCAATAATAAATACATGCATCCTCTCCTTCAAATAAAAAACCTGCATATTGAATTTATTCAGGATGGAATTCCTGTTCCTGCGGTAAAAGACATTTCATTTAATATTGAAAAGGGTAAACTAACAGCCATCGTTGGAGAAAGCGGTTCCGGTAAATCGGTAACCGCATTGTCAATTTTACAATTGTTGCCAAAACAGGCAAATTTTAAAGGAGAGATTTTATTTAGCGAACATGGAACAGAACAGGTAGCCCTTAATACATTGACTGGAAAAGATATCACTAAGATCAGGGGAAATAAAATTGCCATGATCTTCCAGGAACCCATGACCTCATTAAATCCTGTTTTTAGCTGCGGATACCAGGTAATGGAAATTTTAATGAAGCATCAGCAATTGAGCAGGAAAGAAGCAAAACAAAAAACAATTGAATTATTTGAACTCGTTGAACTTCCCGACCCTGTTGCAATGACAGATCGTTATCCTCACCAGATCAGTGGCGGGCAGAAACAACGGGTCATGATAGCCATGGCCATGAGTTGCGGTCCCGGTCTTTTAATTGCAGATGAACCTACTACTGCATTGGATGTAAGGGTGCAAAAAAATATTTTACAACTTATTAAGAACCTGCAACAGCAAAATAATATGGCTGTGCTGCTTATTACACATGATCTTGGCCTTGTTGCCGATGTGGCAGATGAGATCAAGGTTATGTACAAAGGCCAGGTTGTTGAACAGGGAAATGCAAATGAAATTTTAAAAGATCCGCAACATCCGTATACCAAAGCATTGCTTGCGTGCAGGCCTGCAGCAAATTCAAAAGGGAAAAAATTAAAAGTATTAAAAGATTTTTTAGGGCATGTGGAAAAAGAAAGACCAGTTGTAATAAAAGAAGTAATTGATAAAGATATTATTCATAATAAACCTATTTTATCTGTAAGCAATCTAAAAGTATATTTTCCTGCTGCCAAAAATATTTTCGGTAAGACAAAAGTATTTTTCAAAGCAGTTGATGATGTAAGTTTTGATGTGATGCAGGGTGAAATAATTGGATTGGTTGGAGAAAGTGGTTGTGGCAAAACAACATTGGGCCGTGCTATCCTGCAATTGGTAAATCCAACAGCGGGCAAAATAATACTGGATGGAAAAGATATCACTGCCATGTCATCAAATGATTTAAGAAGAGATCGAAATGAGCTGCATATTGTTTTCCAGGATCCTTATGGTTCTTTAAATCCCCGCATCAATATTGGCAGTGCCATACTGGAAGCATTGAAAGTTCATCAATTGTATGAGAACAATAAAATAAGAAAAGAAATGGTGATCGATATGCTTGAAAAAGTGCAATTGTCGCCTGATCATTTTAAACGATACCCGCATCAGTTCAGCGGTGGTCAACGTCAGCGCATTTGTATAGCAAGGGCATTGGCATTGAACCCGTCTTTTTTGATCTTTGATGAAGCTGTTTCTGCTTTGGATGTAAGTGTACAGGCAGAGATATTAAATTTAATAAGCGAATTGAAAGCAAACCTGGATTTTACATCTATATTTATCTCACACGACCTTTCGGTAGTACATTATATCAGCGATCGTATTTTAGTAATGAACAAAGGAAAGATCATTGAAGCAGGCAATGCCGGCGATGTTTTTTTTAATCCAAAAATGGAATATACACAACAGTTGATCGAAGCTATTCCAGGGAGAAAACCTGCTTAATCCTCATATTCGGCAACAGGTTTGATCTCATCGTAAAGATCATTGCCCGTAAAAAAAATTTTCCCGCTCTTACGCCGTCCAAATAATATTTTTTTCAATTGGGTTTTTAATTGTTCATCTACAGGCTCCTTTTCTTTTATTTTTACATCTGTCATTGAAACGATCGGAAAATCGCTGCTCACATCATTCACATTTTCAGGTTGCAATCCGCTGATGCCAATTCTCCATTGATCTGTTGCCTTTATCCTGTACTTAAAAAAATATACAACCCCGCTTTTCCCTTTTACTGCTACGGGTTGTTTTGATAAATAAACAATGGAGTCCAGTTTATCAAATTCATTTTTTGCCACCAGGCTGCTGCGTGTAATATCCAATTGTGTTTTATACTTCAGAGGAAACTTATTCAGCTTATTGATCTTTCCAAGACCATAAAACAACCGGCTGCAATACCTGTCATTAGCTGCCAGGTTCACAATAAAACTATCCGCCACCGATTTGTTATTACGTAGCATGAGTACGATCGTATTTAATTTCACGTCATTATCTTTTGATTGCAATAAACGTGAAAAAAAGTTCTGTACATTTTTATTTGTTTCATAATAAGGCATCAGTAAAATGGAATAATTATTAAGGCTGGTGCCTTCATTATTGTAATTATTGTAAACCCTTACCGCATCATCATTGTCTGATGCTTTACCAGCATCCTGCATCAGTTTTTCATCTTTACTTTTTTGTTTTTTTAACGCAACGATCGCATCAATATAAATGGAAGAAAAATAATTGTCATACATTCCTTTTTTTATATAACCACTGTCAACCAGGTTTACAAGCAATTCCGTTATCTTTTCTTTATAATCATCCAGTGATAGAATTTGCAGCAGTTCCGGAAATAAAGTGACACTTAATTGTAAAGTATCCTGCAGGTTATTGAAAATGGAATTATAATCATAGCTACTTTCAAATATCGGGGGATCCTTCAAAAAGATATCTTTCAGTTGAAGGAAAGAAGCTTTTGTTTTTAACCTTGCCAGCGCTTTGATCACTTCGTTTTGAAATAAGCTGCTGTCAACAGTTCTTTCATAAATTATTTTGAGTTGTGTTACTAAAATGTCTGAAGTGCTGTCTTTGATATATCCCAGTTCACTTATCAATTTACTTTTGGTATTGTAATAATCCTTATCGCCAACAGAAAGTTTATTAATGGCATTCATGATCATGGGAATCCCTGTAATGCCATATTGTACATTGCCAATGGATTGCTGTGCCTTCTTCTGCAATGAGCTGTCTGCACTAAACAGATCATTAAAAAAAAGTGCCAGCCTGTTCTCATAAATGTTTTTGTACTGTATATTTTGTAATGGTTTGAAAGAAGAAAAGAATGTTTTACCCAGGTAACCGGCGCCATTAATGGTATCCCCGATCGTTGAAACCCTGTACATGAAATTATTTTTTATAAGCAACAGGTGATCCACCGTACGGATGCTTCCTGTATCACGTAAGGTAAAACTCACTCCCGAAAAATCATTTTCTTTCAGGCAATTAACTTTGCCATGCAGGTACATATCATTCCTGTTAATAGCGGTTAACACCTCATTCTGCCAGTATTTTGCAGAATCCTTTATATAAAAATATTTAGGAAATTCCTGTACTTGCACTGCAACCATTTCGCCTGTAGAATCGCTTTTAAAAATGCCGTTCTTGGGTTTTTGCCAATAGCTGACATACCCGGTGTAATTATTTCCGTTGGCAACTGCATCCAGGTTTTGTTCTATCAATGAACGCATGTCTTCATCAATTTCCGGAACAACTGCTGTTATAACAGAAGCACGTAAAAAAGTATCGGTATATAATTTTGATGATGGATAATTAAAAGGCCTGAATGAAAAAGAATTCATATACTCATCGGGTGATTTATTGTTACCGGCTG
>JANNBU010000082.1:0-1937 GCA_031385805.1 Ferruginibacter sp. | reverse complement strand
AATGCACTTTAGAATTACCTAAGAAAATAATATCATAATTGGTTTTGGACCTTATCAGCAACATTTATTTACAGAACCATCGGGCACCAAAACTGGTGATCTTATCATTGGATAAAGGCGGTTTTACCAAAAATGAAACACTGAAAACACGTTTTCATTATTTGTTTTATTTAGATAATGACACAATCAGCAAACACATGAACCGTGCAGGATTTTTAACTTCCCTGATCAAATTTCTTCCATTTTCAAAATACAGTTTCTTTGATGAATACAACCGCACTTCCTTATTTTTAAAAGGAAACCAATACCCGGTCTTCGACCATAATATTCACAAAGGATTTTTTAATATTCACCGGTATATGAACCGGGCTTATGGAGATGTTTATAATAATACAACAGGTGCAGACAGCTTATGGGAACCTGCTATTGCATATTTCCGGAATACAGTAGCTGCGTTACAACAAAAAGGGAGTATCGTTGTATTTGTATCTCCTCCTGAAAAAAGTTCTTCCCGCAACAATACAACGGCTTTTAAAAAAATTGCTGATTCTGTCTTTACAACAGTTGCCAATGAATATCATTTAAAATACCTGCATTTTGAAAAGGATGCTTTATATACAGATAATTATTTTGTAGATGAGATACATTTGAATGAGCCCGGCACGAGGATATACTCAATACAATTGGCTGATTCAATTAAAAGTATTTCACAATAACCTGCAAAATCATATTGGCATTAATTATTTTGAAGTACCGGGGAGCCAATGACCATCTTTGCATTAATGGCAGTACGCATGATCTCCAATTCCTGCAATCGCTGATTCTTCTTTTTTAGCTGTAAATTGAGCCGGGTTATTTTATCTTCCTGATCACTCAGTTTATTTTTAGCCGACCTTGAATCTTTAGCTTCATTATACGCTTTTTTTGCCTTGCGTTTTGCAGTTCTTGCATCTTTGACGTTCCCGTTAGTAGCCTTCGATGCCTGGTCACTGCTTGAAGATGCCGCATCTACAGCATCAGCATTGGCATTCTTTGCCGTTGATTGGTAACCCGGCAGATCATTTTGGGCAATTGCCAGTTTGGCATTTAGTTCAACAATTTCATTGCTAAGCTTTACATACTCTTTATTTAATTTAACTGTGTCGTCCATGGTCTTATATTTTTGCGAATACGCAGTTCCTGAAACGATCAATGATAAAAAGCAAAAAAGGCAGATAGTTTTTTTCATATTTTTAAAATTATGCAATGAATAATATAGGTTTTAATATGGCTATGTATAGTTGCTGATACAAAACAGTTTACAACCAGTAAATAAAAAAGGGGTTAGAATAGAAATTCAGTCCCGTTTTAGATCCAATATCCTTTGAAAAACCAAGACAATACATTCACATATCATGCCAGTAGAATTTAAGTACATAATTTATGTTTATAGAGAAATAATATTCCCATATAAAACAATTTTACCTTGTGAACTTCTACAGATTGGGATACCCTTTTACTTTATTATTCATCCTCTATATTTGCCGTATCATTAAAACAAGGCCTGCCGGGCCCAAAAATGAGTAGTATAAAAAATTCTTTATCTGGAATACTGCGTAAAACAGGGTTGTTATATGCTGCCGACATGGGAAGATTTATATTTCAAAAAATAAACAATTACAACCGCAATAAACAATTCAAAAAACAAGATCCTTCATTTGCTTTACCACCCGATTATTTTTTATATGAAACCTTTACGTTAGACTATCATGAATACATGTACCAGGGGAAATGCAATGCAGCAGAATTGATTGATGTAATGAAGTTACTTACTGATCTTTCCATTCCGGGAATAAGGATCATCGACTGGGGTTGCGGCCCGGAAAGGGTTGTACTGCATTTACCGGAATTGTTATTGCATAATCATTTGATCTTTGGTTCCGATTATAACAAGGAAT
>JANNBU010000255.1:0-12388 GCA_031385805.1 Ferruginibacter sp. | reverse complement strand
GCAATCTCCATTGTTTATAAAACCAGATTGCTTCGTGCCTCGCAATGACGAATCGATATTAAATTAAAGCGAATACACTACGGGCATCAATGCTTAGAATAATAAACCAGCTTACCTGTTTCACCGAATATAAATTCTTTTCCATCTGCTTTATAAGCATAGAAACTCCAGGTATCCTTTTCTGTTATGATCTTAATAAGCCCGTCTTTGGTAACTACCTGGCATGAAAATGTTTTAGAAAGATCTGTACTATAAAGCACTACCTGCCCAAATGCAATACCTTCTTCAGTAATTGAATTTATGTCTAAAGATTTTATAAGCGCTGTTTCTGCAGTAACATATCCCGGTTCTGCTTTTCTTGCATACACCAGCCACTTGCCTTTTAAATTGTTGATATCAATACTCACCGGGGCGGATAAACTGTCTTTTTGTTCTTTTAGTTTTCCCACAGTTTCATAATAAAATATATCTTTTTTTTGCATCTCCCTCGTAAACTCTCCATCATCAATTACTAATTTATCGTTATCCAATGAACGAATACTGTAAGCATCGCCGGCAGCCGCTAAGGAATTGGGGGCATCTATTTGTGCATATCCTCTTACGGCCATCAGCATGCCGGAAGTGTACCTGACTTCTACTTTGCTATTATCAAATTTCATGAGTAGTGTATCCCTGAAATCTGTTGATTCTTTACTACCTGCAGGAATTCTTTTTACTTCCTGCCACCTGCCTTCCAACTGGCTTAATGAATATTTGGCTACAGGTTCTTTTTTCTTTCCCTGGTTTTCTGTCACCCCTTTTCTTTTTACTCTTTGTGCCGTTGTGTTCAATGAGTATCCTGCTATAAATAAGATCAATAAGAATAATTTGAGGTACATACACATCAATTTTATTAAAAATAAAACAAATTTGTTGTTCATGAATGATCCTTTCCAACTATGGGGAAAAGATTAAGGTTTTCGAAATAAGAAAATTTAGCTGCCATTCAAGGCTTTAAGGTTCATTTTGAAAACCAAATTACAGAATAAGGGTTATTTTTGCAGGGAATATTAAAAGTTGAATTATGATCAAGACAGGCAACCCCGTTATCAGCATATATACCGAAATGACCCCTAACCCCGAAACCATGAAGTTTGTGGCAAACAAACTACTGTACCCGGGTAAGAGCATTGATTTTCCTGATGAGGCAAGTTCAAAACCATCGCCCCTGGCACAGGAATTATTTACATTCCCGTTTATCAGGTCGGTTTTTATAGCAAGTAATTTTGTTACCCTTACCAAAACGAGTGAAGCAGATGACTGGCAGGATATCATTCCTACCATCAAACAATTTCTAAAAGAATACCTCGAAGATGGCAAGGATGTGGTAAATGAAGAAGAAGTTGCCAACATGAAACAGGAAAGCAGCAATGAAGTAAGTGCCGATGATGATGATGTAGTAAAACGTATCAAAGAATTATTAGAGAATTATGTAAAGCCTGCCGTTGAAATGGATGGTGGTGCTATCCAATTTAAAAGCTATGAAGAAGGAAAAGTAAACCTGATGTTGCAGGGAAGCTGCAGTGGTTGCCCTTCATCTATGATAACATTAAAAGCAGGTATTGAAGGAATGATGAAACGCATGATACCTGAGGTGAAGGAAGTGGTGGCTGAGGCGGAGTAATTAGTTTATAGTTAATTAGTTTATAGTTGGGCACTTCATTTGTTGAAGTGCTTTTTCTTTTCTAAGATTCATTTCATTCCCCCGTGATTGGTGAAGAGAGATATTGCTGAAAAGTAACTATGTGCCTGGTAAAAAGAAATCAGTGAATCAGTGGCAAAAAATAAACTCATTTCGCCATTGGTCGGAGGTCAGGGGCCGTTAATAAAAAAGAAGCCATGTCACGTAAATGATATGGCTTCTTTCTTTTAGGAGCAATTCAGGTCAATAGAAAAATTGTTCTTTCATAATTTTCCCATCCTTCACTTCATACACACATACTTCATTCATGTTGATCCTTCCCATACCCTTCATCGTTACATCAAGGCCCATGGCACAAGTAACATAATTGCCTCCAACCAGCAATTCAGACACCCATCCTCCATGCATTTCTTCGATCAGGGCATTAAATTCCTCTCCTTTTTGTTTGATAGCTGCTTTTCCTTTTACAGATTTCATTCCCGGAGCATTTGCCGGTTCAATGCTTTCGGCATCTTCAGCAAATAGTTCTTCCTGAACCTCGGCCCATTTGTTTTCTTTAAAAAGTTCGCTCATCCTGTTGGCCACATCCTGTGTGGTCATTACAGCTTCTGCAGTTGACATAAAAAATAATTTAGTAGTTAAAAAATTGGATAGTCAATCTACGGGAATTTGCTGTAACAAACAACGGGAAATTTATAAAGGGGCAGATTTTAAGGATGAGTGTCGAACTTTGGCAAAGTCTGGTAGGCACTATCGGCCAATTACCACCTGCAGGACTTTGTCAAAGTTTAGATTAAAAGTTTAACTTCAAAATTATTTTGTAGTCTTAGCGCCAATCTTCTCACCAAGTTTTTCAAATTCTATATCGTTGGGCTCCCATAATTCAATTTTGTTGCCTTCTATGTCCATGATGTGAACAAATTTGCCGTATTCAGCCGTTTCAATTGTATCTACAATTATTACAGCATCCTTTTTAAGCTGATCAAGAAGTCCTTCCAGGTTATCTACCCTGTAATTGATCATAAAGTCCTTAGTTGAAGGTTCAAAATATTTTGTTTTCTCATTAAATGGGCTCCATTGTGTAAACCCTTTTTTAGTTGTGTCAGCTCCTTGTCTCCATTCAAAAACTGCTCCATACGCATTAGTTAAAAGGCCAAGATTGGTTTTATACCATTCTCTCATTTTTTTGGGGTCTTTACACTTGAAAAAAACGCCCCCAATGCCTGTTACTTTTTTTATTGGTTGCTGGCTGTTATTACTTTTTGTTGTGATTGATTTAAAAGCGAAACCAAGAGCAAATGTCATAGCAAATGCAAGGATTGTTAATACTGTCTTTTTCATTTTCGTTATGATTTTGGTTTTATGAGTAAAAGAAACGAAATTTTTACTTGAAATTAAATTTTAATTGAAAATCGGTCAAGCCGATAACTAAAGTAAAAATTTAGATAATGCTGAGAATGTGAGTGTCCACCCATATTTCATGCAAATCGGCTGTTAGCTGCTGTTGTTGAGAATTAAAGGTTACATTAGGTCAAGATTTTAATTGAGAATTTGACTTTGGTAAGTATGGTAAGTTCTCTAGCTAAGGTTCTAAGATCAGGAATATCATAGTCGGCATAGACTATTTCTGTTTTTTGGTCAGGAGACATTGTAGTGCCAGAATTTAATATTCCTTCGGCTAAAATTGCGAATGTAGCTCTTAGTCTTAATGGAGACATATTTGAGTTTTGAGTTTCAAGGATTACTTCTTGTCCTTTAAGGTCTGCAAAGAGCCATCCAGCATGAAAAAGAGTTTCGTTATTTGTGACCTGATCAATATTTATTCTATAGTCTGACATGTTAAACGTTTTAAATAATAGATGTGCAATTTAATATTTTTTTCAACAGTCGAATTTTTTAAAATTCTGACAAACGATAAATAGTTATCCGTTTTCAATGTCAACTTTCCAATATTTTACAGCTGTAATTCAAACGTTATCTTGCGAAATTAATTTCGATTTGTGCGAATTAGGCGGAATAGCAGCCAACAATTAAATATACGCAATACCGCAATAAACATGCGCCAATACATTCAGTCTTACTTCATTGTCGCATACTAAAATTCGATATTTATTGATTAACCGGTTACACTTGTTAAATTTTCAGATAGCCGCTAATCAATACAAACCTGTAGCTTTCTTTTATATGCCCCAGCCTTCGTAAGTTGCCATTAAGTAAAAAACATCGTGACCCTATTCTGGTTTATTGTTTTAAATTGGGTTTTTAAAATATGACAACAGAACAGATCATTCAGGAATTTATATCCGGCATGAAAAAAACCGGTTGGATCG
The DNA here is from genome assembly GCA_031385805.1 of Ferruginibacter sp. GTDB lineage: Bacteria > Bacteroidota > Bacteroidia > Chitinophagales > Chitinophagaceae > Ferruginibacter. Next base: position 8,377 of record JANNBU010000255.1, on the reverse strand, counting down.
AATATATAGCGGTATTTGCCGGTATTATTAGTGTTTGGTATAGCCGTAAGGAAAATATACTTGTATACCCAACCGGGTTAATTAATACCATTCTCTACATTTATTTAAGCTTTAAGGTTGGGTTATACGGAGAAGGAAGCGTAAATTTTTATTACACAGTAATGAGTATTTATGGCTGGATATTATGGGCAAAAAAAGACAATCAACACAAACCTGTTGTACACATAACAAAAGCTTCATTAAAAGAATGGTATTTGCATTTAATGTTTGCGACTTTTTTCTATGTAATTCTGTATTTCATTTTAAATTGGTTAAAAAATAACGGTTATGCACCCGAAGCCATCCCTTGGGCCGATGCATTTGCAAGCGCTACCGCTTATACCGGCATGTGGCTGATGGCGAAGAAAAAAGTAGAAAGCTGGTATTGGTGGATCGCTACGAATATTTCTTCCATTCCTTTATACTTTGTAAAACATTATGTGTTTACAAGTGTATATTATTTTGTACTGCTCATAATGGCAGTATTTGGTTTAATAGAATGGATCAGAAGATCCAAACAAGAACAACATGCAGCTTAAAAAAATTGTCATCATCGGCCCCGAGTCAACCGGTAAAAGCACTTTATGTGAACAGCTGGCAGCGCATTACAAAACCCAATGGGTACCCGAATATGCAAGGGAATATTTATTAAAGTACGGAACAGATTATAAATATGAAGATCTCTATACAATCGCCCGGGGGCAAATAAAAGGAGAAGAAGATATTACAAATAACCTGCAACCCGCAACCCGTAACCCGCAACTAATATTCATCGACACCGACCTGCACGTAATAAAAGTATGGAGTGAATTTGTTTTTAATAAATGCGATAACCGCATGCTTACCCAAATTGCAAACAGGCAGTATGATCTTTACTTGCTCTGCAACACTGATCTGCCGTGGGTAAAAGATGAATTGCGGGAATACCCCGATTTAGAATTAAGAGAAAAATTATATCATTATTATAAAGAAACAATGATCAATCAAACGGTACCGTGGGTAGAGATCAGTGGGAATTATGAAGAACGTTTGTATATGGCGATCGATGCAGTTAATAATATGTTGTGCTATTAATCAGTTCTGTCCTTTTTATTTATTAGTTGGGAACACAGCGGCACGGAGACACAGAGAAGAAAAAATACTATGCTGGCTCCGTGTCTCTGTGTTCCAAAATTTCCGAATAGTAGTATTGCCAAAGTCAACCTTTATTAAGTCAGTTAACCTGTCAACTATTATAACTACCGCAGCAATTCTCTTATATCAGGATCCTGTTCCAGGTTATTCATTTGCCGCACCAATAATGCCGACCTCCGCGATACATAACGGTTCAATGGTTTTACCGTAAATTTTTTTGGATTGGGTAAACAGGAAGCGATCATGGCAGCTTCTGATCTTGTCAGGTTTTTTGCATCCTTATTAAAATATGCTTTTGCTGCAGCCTGCACACCATAGATCCCCGGCCCCATTTCTGCAACATTCAAATAGGTTTGAAGGATGCGTTCCTTACTCCACAGTTTTTCGATCATGAATGTGAAATAAACTTCTAAGCCTTTCCGGAAAAAACCACCACCCTGCCATAAAAAAACATTCTTTGCAACCTGCTGGCTGATGGTACTTGCGCCCCTCCTTCTTGTGGGATGTTTTTCATTATACTTTATTGCTTTTTTGATCGCTTTTACATCAAACCCGTTGTGATCGGGAAATAACTGGTCCTCTGCTGCCATTACAGCGAGTTTTATATTGGGGCTCATTTCATTGTATGAAACATAATCTCTTTTTAAGCCATCGCCTTTAATAATGCTTACAAGCTGTGTAACGGTTATGGGTGGGTTTACCCATTTGCAGATGATGATATATGCAAGTTGCAATACAAACATCCACAAAAAAATTCTCCATATTTTTCTCAACCAGCTCTTTTTTTCTATTGCCATGTATCAACCCTATTTTTTTTCATCCGTTACTTTAATATACTCAAGCCTGTAATTGTGTTTTCCGATCACAATTCCTTTGCTGCCGGCCTTACTTAGGAAATAACCAATAGCTGCAAGTCCTGCAGATGCGATCAACAACGCCGGACTGAATTTTTTTCTGTCGACAAGAAATACAACGCCATTTGCCAAAATAAGAACAGCACCTCCGCCCATCAATGCGGCCCCACTGCCACTTACATTAAATCCTTTTTGTTGTTTTCCAATACTCGCTATCTGTTTATAGTTATATGCAAACCGGTAAATCCCTGCAGTATCTGTTATATAAAATCCCAGGGTAGTTGGAATTTGTCTTATAATAAATTCCTGCAGGAAAATACTGTCGTTCATGATCCTGGTTATTACGGCATTCCTGTATGCTCCCGTGATTGTTATAAATTATATTTGTGTACCGGCATAATAGGAGCGGATCGTTCTGTCTTTTTTCTTCAATATGATAAAATCAGATGGCTGGGCTTGCGCTATACCGGCAGAAAGAAATAATAAAAAAAATATCCAACGCATCATGCAATAAGATTTATTTATGTTTTGCGGTTGCCCAGATTACTCCAACAATTAGTACGGCACCAAAAATAATGAACATCAGTCCCGAAATTTTATTGATGATCGTTATATTCCGGTCGGTTAATTTTTTACGAAGCCTTCCTGCAAGATTTATTTTCAGAAAATCTGCCGACATGTTCAGCAACAGGCAGATGGCAAAGATCACTACCCTTTCATCAAATGTATTTGACAATGATTTGGTTGCTGCTGCAAACCACAGTGCGATGACACCCGGGTTTAATGTGTTTATCAAAAATCCTGTTATGAAAAGCCGTGCGTGTGTGGCATTGCCGATCTTTACTCCTTTGTCGAGTTCTTCCTTGGTATGGTATTTTTTTAGAAATAAATAATAAATGCCAAGGCTGATGAGGAATGCACCACCGGTAATACCGATCGGCTTTTTATAAGTGATGAGACTTTCGAACAAACCGCTGAATGCATTGGCGGTTACTACCCAAAAAATATCACTGAGCCATACGCCGCCAATAAAATAAAAAGCACTTGCCAGTCCATAATTTATCCGCAGTTTGATAATGGTAAAAATTACCGGCCCAACAGAAAACACCAAAGCCAGTCCCAATAGTAATCCTGAAATTATGGCGTCTGTCATTCAGTGAGTTTGCAATAAATAAATGAGAATTTTTTACCCGATCTTTTCCTGCTGTAAAAAAGCCTGCCATTCTTCCAGGCCTTTTCCTTTCAATACACGGGGAAATTTATGCTGGGCACCTACTTTTCCTTTGGCATTCATAAAGTTCATGAACATATCTTCGGGTAATACTTCAACTTCCACGGCTTTCAATGCATGCCTGCGTTCTACTTCATAATCATCGTTCAGTATTTTCAGTTTTTCGTCGATCACAGTTGCCAGTTCAGTGGCATTTACTTTATCATCGGTTGCAATATACCATTTGTGTGCAAAGAAAGTTCCGTGCGGTACACCAGCCACTGTAAATTCAGGAATAGAGATATTCAATTCTTCGCCCGCCATTTCTATGGCTTTATTCATATTGTCAACACTCAGGTGTTCTCCTACGAGACTTAAGAAATGCTTGGTCCTTCCGGTAATGATGATTTCATTCCTTTCTTTATCAACCAATCTAACGGTATCGCCTATTGCATAACGCCAGGCTCCGGCATTGGTACTTATGAGTATGGCATAATCTTTATTTTCTTCTATCTCATGGATCATATATGCTTCATGGTCTTCCTGCATATTCCCTTCACTGTCAAAATTTTTATCATCAAAAGGAACAAATTCAAAAAATATATTGTTGTTCAATGCCAGTTGCATACCCGGGGTATCCTGCCTGTTCTGGTAAGCCAGGAATCCTTCACTCGCCAGGTAAGTTTGTATATAAGTAAGTGGTTTCCCCAATAGTTTTTCAAAGCCTTTTTTATATGGCTCCAGCGCCACCCCTCCATGCACATAAAAACCAAGGTTGGGCCATACTTCGTGTATATTTTTAAGGTTATACCGTTCAATGATCTTTTCTATACAAAGTTGCAACCAGGCGGGAACGCCTACAATAAAGCCAATATCCCAGTTTGGCGCATTTTCAACTACTTCTTCTAATTTTTTTGCCCAGTCTTTTTCCTTAGCAATCTTTTTTCCGGGTTTGTAAAGGCCCAGACCCTGGAACCAGAATGGAATATTTTTTTGTTGGATACCACTCAGGTCACCAGCATAATAAGTAGGTCCTTTTTGCAATTGGGTACTGCCGCCCAACATCAGCCAGCCTTTTCCTATGGCACTCCTGGGAATATTTTCATAGCGGGTAAGGCTCAGCAATTGCCTGAAACTGGTAATGGTATTGCTTCGTATAAGATCCTTTGTAATGGGAATGTATTTACTGGAAGAATCGCTTGTACCGCTACTTAGTGCAAAATATTTGATAACGCCGGGCCAGCAAACATCCGGGATACCTTCAAGCGTTTTATACCACCAATCTTTATAAATTTTGCTGTAGTTATAGGTTGGTACTAATTGCTGAAACTTTTTACCGGGGTGGCGGTTCATCAATATCTCATCAAATTTATACAATTGGCCAAACTGGGTAAACCTTGCTTTGCGCAACAATTTCTTTAAAACCCTCAATTGCTGCCTCCTGGCATCCCTTACAGGCAGGTTCAATGCCCGGGCAATACCCTTTGGAATTTTAATTTCGATGATGGCCATTAATCGGGTTGTTATAAAAAGTAAACAAATATAAATTATTGCGAAGCTACTGCCTAACAAAATGGTTTAAATCGTTTAAAGGTTTAAGACGTTTAAGGTTATTAACCCTTAAACGATTTTTAAACGTCTTAAACAATCCAATACCCCCTTGATAATGCTTGTAGAAAGATGGATTTTGGGCTTCACTTAGTTATAATTAGTAAAAAATGGCTACGTTTGTCGCCTAAAAAAGTCTATATGAAGAAATTATTTCTATCGCTTGTATTTGCTGCAAGCCTGTTTAAAGCCAGCGCCGATGAAGGGATGTGGCTACCGATGCTGTTAGGTCAGCAGGTTTATAACGATATGGTAAAAAAAGGATTAAAACTTACCAAAGAACAATTGTATTCTATAAACAAATCGTCTATCAAAGATGCCATCCTCATTTTTGGTGGGGGTTGTACCGGCGAGATCGTGAGCAACCAGGGACTGATCTTTACCAATCACCATTGCGGCTATGCAGCCATTGCAGGTGCAAGTTCTGTTGAACACAATTACCTCCAGGATGGTTTTTATGCATTTAATAAAGACCAGGAAATAAAAAGTCAGCTTACGGTGCAGTTTCTCGACAGGATCGTAGATGTGACCAAAGAGGTAGAAGAAGGGTTGAAAGGACTTGCCTGGGCAGATCGTGTAAAAAAGTTACAGGAAGTTTATAAAGGGATAACAGATAAAGTACTGGATAAAGAAAATGGATTGAACGGGCGGATATACAGTATGTTCAAAGACAACCAATACATCATGTATGTTTATAAAACGTACAGGGATATACGCTTAGTTGGTGCTCCTCCTGAAAGTGTAGGAAAGTTTGGTGGCGATACCGATAACTGGGAGTGGCCAAGGCATACCGGCGATTTCTCCATTTTCCGTGTATATGCAACCAAAGATGGCAAGCCGGCTGAATACAGTAAAGAAAATGTACCATTAGTTCCAAAACATTTTTTACCCGTAAGCCTTAAGCCGCTAAAAGATGGTGATTATGCAATGATCTATGGATATCCGGGTAGTACAAACCGCTATGAAACAAGTTATGGCATCAAACTAAAAAATGACATTGAAAACCCATCATTGGTTGGTTTAAGGGATATGCGGCTTAAATACATGCATGAGCAAATGATAAAAGATCCTGCGGTAAAATTAAAACTTGCATCTGATTATGCTGGTATTGCCAATTACTGGAAATTTTTTGATGGCGAAACAAAACAATTAAAAAAATTCAAGACCTACGAACAGAAGCAACAGTATGAACAAAACTTTATAAACTGGGCAAAAGGAAAGCCAGCGTACGAAAGTATTTTTTCTGAATATGAAAAAAATTATGCCGCCTGGACGCCATATAGCAAACATCGCCAATATCTTCGTGAAGGAATTTTAGGTTCCCCACTGGCCGCTTATGCATCTTCATTGATGGGCCTTGAGGCTGCCATGGTAAAAACTGACGCCAGCAGTGCAGATATTAAAAAAGCAGCTGACGCAGCCGAAGCTGCACATAAAAATTTCCTCGAAGCATCAGACAGGCCAAGCGATGAAAAAATACTGGCAGCAGTTGCCATGGCATTTTACAACGATATAGATAAAAGCCAGCACCCTGTTGGTTTCTATGAAAAATTGAAAGCGGCTTATGGCCCGTTAGATGATGAATCGACTTATAAAAAATGGGCAAAAGACGTATTTGAAAAAACCATGATCCTGAATAATACCAAATGGACTGCATTTATGGCAACCCCTGATGCAAATACATTGCAGGCTGATCCGGCTTTTGATTTTGCTTCAGGCTTTGTTAAGAATTACAATACTAAGTATTCTCCCATGTTTGTAACATTCAACAACAAAAACAATGAGCTTGGCCGTAGTTACATGAAGGGTATCATGGAAATGAACCCAGAGACAGTAAAGAAAATGTACCCCGATGCAAACTTCAGTATGCGTGTTAGTTTTGGAAATGTAAAAAGTTATAACCCAAGGGATGCAGTCCGTTATGATTATGTAACCACCAGCAAAGGTTTATTGGAAAAATATGTAGCAGGCGATTATGAGTTTGATCTTCCTAAAAATCAAATTGAGCTTTTAAAGAAAAAAGATTTCGGGCAGTATATTGATAAAACACGCAATGATCTTGTGATCGGGTTTATTACTACCAACGATATAACCGGTGGTAACAGCGGAAGCCCGGTAATAGATGGAATGGGAAATCTGATCGGGCTTGCTTTTGATGGCAATTATGAAGCGCTGAGTCACAAAATTGCATTCGATAAAGACCTTAACCGTACCATCTGTGTGGACGTTCGTTATGTGCTTTGGTGCATTGATAAACTTGGAGGTGCCAAAAACATCATCAATGAATTGAAACTCGTAAGGTGATCTTTTAAATAAACTACTTCAAAACCGTTGCAATAACTGCAGCGGTTTTTTTTGAAGAATAATTTTGAAATCGGGAGGTTTAAGAAATATTCGATTTGAAAGAATTTCCAAATTGAATCATTTCCTCTCGCCTGAGGCGGGATCAAATTGTCAATAGACAAAGCCTCTTCTTTGATTCAGACTTTTGCGCTGGCGCTGGATATTCCACAATTCTGCTGCACTGAATGTTTTGAATTGGTTATTGTTATAACCTGGTTCCTTTACATCCATTGTAAGGTTTTCTGCCTGTGTTTTACTTTCCTGGTTGAATAAGTTTGATGATTGAGATTTCATGATTTTAAGTTTATTTGTTTATTAAATGACTATGTTATTAAGCAAAACGCCTTCTTTGGTTAATACTTTTACGTTGGCGCTGGATATTCCACAATTCTGCTGCGCTGAATGATTTACTTTGATTTTGATTGTACCCAACCGCTAAAGTTTCTTTTACTTCCATTGTAAGGTTTTCTACCTGTGTTTTACTTATCTGGTTAAATAAGTTTGTTGATTGAGATTTCATGATTTAATTTTTATATGTTTTAAAAAAATGTTTTGTCTTTGTGTTAATTCCCTTTTTTGAGTGCTTCATCACATTGACAACACAAAGATATAAATTATTTAGTACTATACAATACATAGTACCAAGTATCTAACAGTAATTGGTACTGTTTATTAGCGAAATAATTTTTAAAACCCTTACCAGGATTGACTTTTGACCAATCTCTATTACCAGGTGGGGGTAATTTTTGTATTTTATGAACGGATTTTAAGAAGGATAAATGGTATTTTATATGAAATTTTTATTTAATACAAAGAATAAAAACAGTGAAAATTCTAAATCAGCATGTGAAGCTTGTGCATTTTGGAGCTGGACCTTTCTGTAGTAAAGATAAAAACCGGGAATTGGTTCTTATATAAACAACACCGGGGAGAACAGCAAATTGTCTTTAATCTTCCCCCCCAGGATAATATTTAATACCATCTTTATTTACTAAGTAGCCCAACGGACTAAGTGTAAATATTAGATGGGATAATACCGACATAAAAAATATTGGACTAAATAATGTGTATAATCGGAATAACCTGTTCACTAGTAGTTAATGATGCAATAAAAATGAAATAAGAACCATTCTATCTGCAAAAAGAATATACACGCTATTACACTTAATTACTTTCAATAAAAACAACC
>JANNBU010000253.1:0-4434 GCA_031385805.1 Ferruginibacter sp. | reverse complement strand
ATCCTAATGGAATATTGATAGCTAAAAACCTTCGTGGTCCTGCATTGGAATCCAAGCTGGCGAGTTTGTTTGGTAACTAACTAATGCCGTTTGAAGTTTGAGGTTTGATGTTCGAGGTTATTTATAATGCCCAATCTCAGCACTAAACATCAAACTTCAAACCTCAAACCTCAAACTTCTTTTGTACAACTGAACCGTATTTTCCAATCCCAAATAAATAGCATCACATATAAGTGCATGTCCAATTGATACTTCCAGCAAGCCGGGAATGTTCTGAGAAAAATATTTCAGGTTATCCAGGTCAAGATCATGGCCGGCATTTATTCCTAACCCGAGTTCATTGGCTTTTTTTGCGGTGGCAATGTATGGAGCAATAGATCTTTCCTTGTTAGTTTTGTAACCCTTCGCAAATGATTCTGTATAAAGTTCTATCCTGTCTGTACCGGTTGCTTTTGCAGCAGTGATCATTTCAATATCGGGGTCAACAAAAATAGAAACACGTATGGATGCTTTTTTAAAAACAGCAATGATGTCTTTTAAATATGCTGCGTGTTCAATGGTATTCCATCCATGATTGCTGGTGAGTTGTCCCAATGCATCCGGTACTAATGTTACCTGTGTTGGTTTGTTTGCTAAAACAAGATCAACAAATTTTGCTTCTGTTGGATTTCCTTCTATATTGAATTCTGTTGTGATAATCTTTTTCAGATCAAAAACATCCTGGTAACGGATATGTCTTTCATCGGGGCGTGGATGAACTGTGATGCCGTCTGCGCCAAATCTTTCTATGTCTTTTGCTGACTGTATAAGATCAGGATTATTACCACCACGGGAATTGCGAAGTGTAGCGAGTTTATTTATATTGACTGAAAGTTTTGTCATGCGAAGAATATTTCACGCAAAGATGCAAAGGAAAAGCAAAGCAGCAAAGTTTCTTTAACAATTAGAGTTTACACCTTTTGAGAAAGGTGTAAACTCTAATTGTTAGTTGAGCAAGGAACTTTTTGCACAAGTGTGCGACGCAACGATGCTGCCATGAAATACAAATGCTGGCTAACAAATAAAAACCCACTCCTTTCGAAGTGGGTTTTATGCTTGAAGCTAATAGCTAACAGCTATATTTTAGTACCTGTACATTTCAGCTTTGAACGGACCTTCTTTCGGAACGCCTAAATATTCTGATTGTTCAGTTGTTAATTCTTCCAGTACCACACCAATTTTTGCAAGGTGTAAACGGGCAACTTTCTCATCCAGGTGTTTTGGTAACACGTAAACTTTATTTTCGTATTTATCAGTGTTTGTCCAAAGTTCAAGCTGGGCAAGTGTTTGGTTGGTGAATGAATTACTCATTACAAAACTTGGATGGCCTGTTGCACAACCTAAGTTTACCAAACGTCCTTCAGCCAGGATGATCACATCTTTACCATTGATGGTATAGAGATCAACCTGTGGCTTGATGGTGTTTTTTGTATTGCCATGATTTTTATTCAACCAAGCCATGTCAATTTCGATATCAAAGTGGCCGATATTACAAACGATCGCTTTGTCTTTCATTGATTCAAAATGCTTTGAAGTGATCAGGTCACGGCAACCGCTAGCCGTAACAATGATATCAGCTTCTTTAACAGCATCTATCATTTTCTTAACTTCAAAACCGTCCATGGCTGCCTGTAAAGCACAGATTGGATCAATTTCGGTAACGATAACCCTTGCACCTGCACCACGTAGGCTTTCTGCGGAACCTTTACCAACATCACCATAACCACCAACAACAGCAACTTTACCTGCCATCATCACGTCAGTAGCACGACGGATAGAATCAACCAGGCTTTCTTTGCAACCGTATTTGTTGTCGAATTTAGATTTGGTAACAGAATCATTTACATTGATTGCAGGAATAGGTAAAGTACCTTTAGCCATACGTTCGTATAAACGATGAACACCAGTGGTAGTTTCTTCGCTCAATCCTTTGATGTTCTTGATCAACTCAGGATATTTATCAAAAACGATGTTGGTCAGATCACCACCATCATCTAAGATCATATTCAAAGGCTTGTCAGCGCTTCCAAAGAACAAAGTTTGTTCAATGCACCAATCAGCTTCTTCCTGCGTTTGTCCCTTCCATGCATACACACCAATACCTGCAGCAGCGATAGCAGCAGCAGCCTGGTCCTGTGTAGAAAAAATATTACAACTGCTCCATTTAACTTCAGCGCCAAGTGCGATCAGTGTTTCAATCAATACGGCAGTCTGAATCGTCATGTGAAGACAACCTGCAATGCGTGCGCCTTTCAATGGCTGGCTCTTGCCATACTCAGCACGTAAGCTCATTAAGCCCGGCATTTCTGCTTCGGCTAACATAATTTCTTTGCGGCCCCATGCAGCGAGGCTCATATCCTTTACCTTGTGGGCAAGGCTAAAATCAATACCTTTTTCTGTAATTGTTGACATATGAATTAGTTTAAGACGCAAATCTATAGCTTATAGTGTAATATTCTTCATATTTATATAAATTTGGAATAAAGATGTATTATTTTGTACATTTATAGAATAAAATAATAGTTTAGAATGAAAAAGACTGCTCCAAAAGAACAAACAACTATTGCACTTCCGGCACTTGATAGAAATGACCTTGCTATATTGAAGTTATTACAGGAAAATGCAAGAATAACAGTGAAAGAAATAGCGGCAAAGATACACCTGAGTACTACACCTGTGCATGAACGGATAAAACGGCTTGAGCAAAACGGTGTAATAAAACAATATGCCACTTTGGTAGATCATGCCAAAGTAAAAAGAGGTTTGATGGTGATCTGTTATGTTTCATTAAAAGAACATAATAAAAATGCAGGAATCAAATTCATCAAAGCGATCAATGAATTAAACGAAGTGATCGAATGCTATAATATTTCCGGTGAATTTGATTTTATGCTGAAAGTAGTAGAAGAGAATATGGATAGTTATTATGATTTTCATGTGAACCGGCTTAGCCAGATTGAGAATATGGGAAATGTGCAGAGCGTATTTGTGATGGGAATCATAAAGCAGACGCATCAGTTGGTTTGGTGATTTCTTTTCCCGCTGATGAACACAAATTAAATACCGCAGATTTTCGCAGAAAGGTATATGAAAATCTGTGGTATTTAATCTGCCGTTATCTGCGGGAAGAATTATTTAGTTACCAATCTCTTTTCCATTACATAATCATTCATAAAATATCCGCTTCCAATATCAATATCTTCTTCTCTTGCAATGGTAAACCCAAGTTTTGTATAAAAATGAAAAGCAACGTTGTGCCGGTTTACATTCAGCTCCAATATTTTTGCCCCGGCAGGTTTTATTTCATCAATGATATGATTCAATAAAAATTTACCCGTTCCTTTTCCTTGTTGATCGGGCAACACATATAATTTATGTAAACGATATACTGTTTGATCTTCTGAATGTTTGAGCGAATAGGATGCAAAACCAACAGGCGTATCATTTTCATATACAATGATAAACTTGTGCTGCAGATTTTCTATTTGGTTGGTTAAAGCTTTCTTGCTGTAAATGAGATCCAGCATATATTTCAGCTGGGCATGAGATATTATATTTCCATAAGCAGTTGGCCAGATCGCAAAAGCAAGATCCTGTACGAGGCCAATATTATCTACACCTGCTTGTTTTATTTCCAACATACTTATTGAACCATGATTTTTAAACTGGAGGCATACATAACCCTTCCCTGTGTATCTTTTGCGATCACATCAAAGAAATACAATTCCTCACCTGTTTTTAATTCTTCTCTTATTTTATTGATCCATAAACCCGGTAATGGGGTAGTGGTGAACCTGTCGGCGACAATGCTTGTTGCGGGGCTTACCTTTCCTGTCTGCTCATCTTCTGTAACTGTTTTTTTTCTGTACAGGAACTGGTAGGAAGTAACCGTGTATTCATTTTTTTTATCATCAAATACCTGGAGTTTTGCAGCGATAATACTTTCTGCTATCGCAAGCGGAACAGAAACAGAATCTTTATATGAACTGAGGAATGTATATAATTTAGGAGCTTTGAATTTCTGAACTGTGGTCACAGGTCTTTTAGCAGGTTTCTTTTGTGCACTGCTGTTATAAATAAAAAAACAAGTCGTCATTAAAACTAAGAATGCTTTTAATAAAATGCGCATGGCTTTATTATTGGTTTGAATAACGAATCTACAAAAGAATATTTGCTGAAAAATTATTTTAACTTTTACTAAAAACACCAATATTACTAATTACACGAATTGGTCGTGATCATCCTCCCTCTCTTTTGGACTACTGTGTGGACACATTTTTTGAGAACATTTGATACATACGCCATCCTTCATACATATGGTAGAACTTAGCTAATCCTTTTTGTAAAACAATAGGGCCAGGCTTTCTTTGAGATACATATCCTTTCCAACCTCCT
>JANNBU010000218.1:0-8449 GCA_031385805.1 Ferruginibacter sp. | reverse complement strand
AAAAAGCCTTAAAATGTAAAGATGATTATGAATTACGAATTCAACGAGGTGACTATTATGAGTAACCAACTGTCTACTTATGAAAGAAAAATGCAGGATAAAAAATTTAAAACAGCTTATGAGAAGCATTATAAAGAATTGCTTTTTTCTGAACTGCTTATCTCTATTATTACTGCCGTTATGGTAATTGATGGTATAACGGCAGTAATAGCGGTTCCGTTGTTTGCAATATCAAACATAATTGTACCGGAAGAGCCTACCAGTACACCTTTATAAATACCCTTACTGCTGTTATGGTAATTGATGGTATAACGGTAAACCTTAGTTCTGCCGTTACATGGGTAGCAGGGCAAATTTATATTGGTGATTTTACCGGAACCCTGAATGGTTTACCTGTTACGATCAGCTTTGCAGTGGGTGCCGATGGTGGAACACCTACGGTTACTTCTGCCAATATACCCGGTCACCCAAATGCTACCTTAACGATCATTAAAGAAACTTCAACCAACCTCGTAGAATGTTTTGAAGGAACTTATACTACTTCGGCTTCTGAAGCCGGTACATTTAATCTTATCATTTTAAGATCCTTCGGTATTTTTGGAGGTATTGCCCGTGAAACAGGAACAACCGACACCGATGAATTTGATGGCACCGTTACCAATAACCAATTATTTTTACCCGTTGGATCGCCGGGAAATATTGTACAGATCGGTACATTAAATATAGATCAGTTAAATGGCAGCTTTGTGGATACCAATGGTAAAACAATTACCATTACCGGAAGGCGTACATTATAAAATTACCGGCATTATAAATTAAATTTTTAAACCTGTGTTACAAACACGGGTTTTTTTTATTTTGCCGTTATCTTTACAGCCATTTAGAAATTTATGAAAGTAATAGAACATATCAACCTGGCAAAAGGCACACTTATCTCTTTTGAAATTCTTCCGCCATTAAAAGGAAAGGGTATTCAATCGCTTTACCAGCATTTGGATCCATTGATGGCATTTAAACCTGCATTTATCAATGTTACCTATCACCGCAGTGAACATGTTTTTAAGAAAAAAGCAAATGGCAGTTTTGAAAAAGTAGTGGTTCGTAAAAGGCCGGGCACCGAATCTATTTGTGCTGCCATTATGAATAAGTACAATGTAGATACGGTACCGCATCTTATTTGCGGTGGCTTTAGTGTTAACGACACCGAAGACGCATTGATCAACCTGAATTACCTGGGCATTGACAATGTATTGGTGTTACGTGGCGATGCGGCAAAAAATGAAACGGCTTTTGAACCGGAGCCGGGCGGCCACCAATATGCCATTGACTTATTAAAACAGGTGTGTAATTTAAATTCGGGTGTGTACCTGGAAGAAGACCTGAAAAATACTACCCAAACAAAATTCTGTATCGGTGTTGCGGGTTATCCCGAAAAACATTTTGAAGCACCCAATATGGATACCGATCTTAAATATCTAAAAGAAAAAGTTGATGCCGGTGCAGATTATATTGTAACACAAATGTTTTTTGACAATGCAAAATATTTCTCCTTTGTAGAAGCGTGCAGGAAAGCAGGAATAACAATTCCGATCATCCCGGGACTAAAGCCCGTTTATACAAAAAAGCAATTGACCATCTTACCAAAAACATTTCACATAGACCTGCCTGCCGACCTGGCAAATGAAATGCTGAATTGTAAAACAGATCTTGATGTTGAACAGGTAGGAACCGAGTGGTTGCTTCAGCAATCGAAAGAATTAAAAAAGGCAGGCGTGCCCGTATTGCACTATTATACATTGGGCCGGCCGCAGATAATTGCGAATGTGGTAAAGGAATTGTAAAGAATGGGATACAAAATGCAGGATACCGGATCGTAGCAATTTAATTAATTGCATATTTTTTAATAACAGTGTCATTCATAATAAAGAGCCGGATAAATTTTATCCGGCTCTTTTAATTGACCATTATTTTAGATGTGTTTTTATAGTACAAAGTCAAAAACCTGTATCTGGCATCTTGTATCCGGTATCTTGTATCTGCTAATTTTGTACTGTATCTTCCTTCCTATTCCGGAATTTTATTTCCCGAGAGGAATCCCAACCGAAAAACTTATCGTCCGGTATTTATTTTTATCATTCGCTTCATTATCGCTTTGTGTTGAATTGATCTTTGCCAGGCCTAATCCATAATTTGCCTTTAAAATAAAGTGTTGAAAAGCGACACCTCCGCCAAAATTCAAACCAAAATCAAAGCGTTTTAATTTATTATATTGGGCATCTTCTCCATCAGAAGTAAACGGATCATCATTACTGAACGCAATGTTTTTTTCTGATTTACTCACCAGTGGTCCAAACTTTGATTCCGAGCTTGACTTACCGGCAATACCCATCGCTGCATAAGGACCTGCATGAAAAAAGAATCCCGAATTTTTGTCCATTGGAATTTTGAAAACCACATTTACAGGAAGCTCCAGGTAAAGGGGATTGAATTTTGTTTTTACATAATTATCGCCACCGGCAAAATATGTTTCTGCTTTTGATCCTTTCCCCGTAAACAACAATCCTGTTTCAAGGGAAACAACAGGCGACAATGCAAAGCGGTGCATTAATCCTACATTAAATGTTGGGAGGATATTATTTTTTTCTGTTTGCCCGTCATTTGTTTTTGTAATGTTTGCCAGGTTCAGGCCACCCTGCACGTAAGTCTTTTGTGCTTTTACCGGTAAAGCAAATACTGTAATAATTAAAACATTAAATAAATTTTTCATTTTTCTTTCTTTTGGTTAACAAATTTGTTTTTCTGATTCTTATTAAATGAATGTTATACTGCTCACGTATCAGTATAACTGCAGCCAAACAAAAAGCCTGCCAACAGTTATTGACAGGCTTTTAGTACTATGTAGGAGCTTGCTAATTAAGTATTTGCTTCACCGTTGCTTCATTTATTTTTACGGGATATTTTTTGTGTAGCGCTTCCAACCACTTTTTTTCCAGCACATTCTGATAGTCATTAATAACCAATCCCCTTGCTTCTTCAAAACTACGTTGCTGGTTAGCGGGATATAAACCAATGTATTTTACAAAAGTGGCCGTGCCATCATTATTTCTTATAATAGCTGAATATGTATTTATTTCGGGTGTTTTTTTATTGGTGCTGTCAATGATCACCTGCGTAAGTTCATAACGGCCGCTGTCGGCCTGTATGCTACTGTTTGATTCATCTGCTATTTCTTTCCAGCTTTTATCTTTTTTTAGTGCTTCCATGGCATCGGCTGCAATTTTTTCATTGGAACAATTAAAGATCAGTACATCTGCACTCGCCGTCCATTTATAATTTGTTTTATTTGCATTGTAGTAGTTCAATAATCCAATACTATCTGCTGCCGCTTTGCTCCACACATTTCTTTCCATGATCTCAAATAACATATTCCCTTCTTTAAATTCCTTCATCTGGTATTTAAAATCGTCGTTGTATTCTTCCAGGTGTTTTTTATAATAATCCAGGGAAGAGATTGTTTCAAACCTGTTCCACAATGCAGCATTGGTTTCTCCTTTATATTGTTCGGGATTTGATTTATATTCTCTCACAAACTTCAGCCAGTCGGCTGCTTTAAGTGATCCTTTTTTAAATGTTACGATCGTCTTATTGCTTACCGGAAATTTGCCGGTATTGTCAACAGAAAGATCTTTCGAAGTACTGTCTGCAAACCGGTACAGGTCGGCATCTTTTACAGTTGCTGTTTTTTTAAAGCCGATCGTTGTAATGATCTCTTTTGCAAATTTTTCTTTTGCGCTGCTTATTCTCGGATCCTGCAAAATTTTTTGCTTAAGTTCAAATTGCAGCGCCGTGTTTTCTTTTTCAGTTGGGGTAGCAGCAAATCCAAGCCTTTTCACAATATGTATTCCGAATTGTGTAGTAAAAGGTTTGGTTATTTCCCCATCAGCTAAAAGTTTAAAAACTTCGTTCTCAAAATCAGGATCAAATTTACCTGTCCCGAATTCCGGCATTTCACCGGCTGTGAGATACGTGAGCTTATCATCACTGTATTCTTTTGCGGCTTTTGCAAAATCAAATCCGTTTTTCAGAAGTGCGTAAACAGAATCTGCTTTTCGTTGAACTGTTTTTCTAATCTCTTCTACTGCATCCGGCGGATAGGTAAATAATATTTGTGCTACTTTCCACTTACCGATACTTTTTCTTTCGCCTGTTAGTTTGAACAAGTGCCAGGCATTTTTAGAACGATAAGGTTTACTAACCTGGCCGGCCTTTAATGAATAAATAATATTTTCATAATCGTAGGGTACAGAAAATACTGTTACAAAACCAACATCGCCGAACCGGGCATTATTTTTTTCTGCTATCGACCGGTAATTAATATCGCCAGCATTCAGCGCCTCATACAATGATGTAATATCGCGGAAGACTTTAAGGCTATCCTCTGGTTTTGTTGCATCTGTTGCAATGGAAAAATGTAATATATGCAGGTCTTTCTGGCTACGTACAAACGCTTCATCCATTAAGGCGGCCGTTCCTTTTTCATCACTCATATAATTTTCTTCTACCTGGTGCCGGAAGTTTTCAATATCATATTGTATCTGGGGTAATGTATCGAGGCGCAATTCTTCTGCAGCTTTTACTTTTAGTTTAAAGTTGCTGTACAATTCAAGGTATTCTCTCAGCGATTTTTCTTTGTCGGTTATGGTTGTATTGTTCTTATTATAAGCCCGCAGAAATTCATCTTTACTCACTGCATTGCTGCCATAAGTAAAGATCGTTTGCGCATGAACGGCAGATATACAAACCAGCATTGCAAACAACAGGTAAATTTTCTTCATTGATAGAACTTTTTTATGGGTTTATTTTTTAACTGTTTTCAGTTTTACCTGTAAAAGATCATTGAGCTGGGTCCAGGTAAGTTTTTTGCCGATAATTCTTTTCTCACTATCCAGCAAATATAAGGTAGGGGTTTGTGTTACATCATACAACTGCCGGAAGCTTGGTCGCTTTGCTTCCACGTCAGCGGTTTCCGCTTCCTTGGTTTGATAAACATGTGTCCAGTCGGTGATGTGCTGTTCATTTATATATTTAATCCAGCCTTCTTTTTCTTTTGGTTCGGAAAGTACTGCGTAAATTTTTACATGCTCATCTTTCCATGTTGCCCGATATACAGAATCTATCCTGGGTAATTCTTCTTTACAATGCCCGCAGGTAGGATCCCAAAAAATGACAACAGTATATGCTGCTTCCTGGTTATACAAAGCCTTTGGTTTTCCGGCAGTATCGATCATTTCAAGATTGGCGGCTTTTTCTCCTATCAGATTTGCCATCTGCATATATGCCCGCCTGGTAATGGTCTCCATTTGTTTTTCATTGAGCCAGGTGCTTAAGCCTTTGCTGTGGTATTTATCAAAAAGGTGAACAAAAACAGCATCCTGTCCCATGTACTTGGGATTAATATATTCATCCGTAAACCAGTTCAATAAGAATTTATACATTTCTGGTGCCGAGCGTGCCAGCAGTAATTTATAATCTGCATCTTTTATAATACTGTCGGAAGCCTGTGGAAGCACTTCCCTGTAATAACGTTCAAGTTTGGGTAAAAAGAACGGTGTGCGGATGACCCGTTCATCCATAAATGTAACCCCATCCCAGTAATGCGCTTTATAGAAATTATAATTGTCTACGGAATCCTGGTGCGTTACGGGAATTTTGGTTGGATAAGGCGGGTCTTTCATTGCATTAAGCAATGACGCCATCATTGATTGTGGCTGCGTTTTAATGATGTTCTCCCTGTAATCGTTCATCTCTTTATTGTAACGGGTATAATTGGCCTCATGCAACGCAGAATCGCTTTTGGTTTTTGCGTTATTGTATGCTACCCTTTCTTTTTGAAGCAATGCGCCTTTCGAAGCTGCAAATTTTTGATATTGCTGAAACAGACTGTTTTCCTTTGACCCGGTGACTTTCATATTGGCCAGGTCGGTTGTATCTGCAAAAATGCTGATGGTTTGTTCCTTGTCGATGAAAAAATCCGCCGTCAGGTTTTTACCCGGGAAAACAATGGCATAGATTCCGGGGGGAAGGTTTGCTTTTCCTTTAAAAATAGCTTCCCCTTTATTATTCATTGCTGCGGAATCGGCAACATTCAGGTTTTTTCCCATGTGATATGTCAGGTATGCCAGGCCCGATTGATAACCCGGGGCATTTAAAGTAACAAGGAATCCCTGGGCTGAAGAATGCTTAAATACCAACAGGGAGATCAGGAGCGTAAAAATTGTTCTCATATATTTTCTAAAAGTGAACAAATGTATTTAAAAACTGCCGTTAATACACATTAAAACAACGATCTGCGGCATAAAAATTACAAATCATTAACAAACAGCTTTTAACCTGAGTTCGGGACAAGGGATAGTTGTAAAGAAGAAGAAAAGTGGACTGGTTTTTGATTACTAAATAATTGACAATCAATATAATAACTCAAATACTATGGGTTAGAAACCCATAGGTTGAAGGCATTGACTAAAAGTCAAAGGCATCAGGATATACCAGGTAGTTGCAGCTTCTTATTTAAAAAGAACTTATTGCATGAGCAGCATGCTTACTCTTACAGATAGCCGCCGTTATCATCTTTACCGCAAAGAAACCATTAAACGGAGTCATACATCAAGAACCGGTAAGAAATTTACCACTGCTCCTTTTTCGTACCAAATATGGCTCTGTTCAAGGGGGAGCTTTTGCAGGAACCGCCAGTGCGGATCAAAATGGTAATTTCAAAATTGATTTCTCATCTGATATTGCCCAAAGCTGGATGATTTTACAAACTTCCGGAGGCGGAGACATTTTGGCGAAAATACCTTAGGATAAAAACTATGACAATGCAGAAGTTTTTTTTAATCCCACATGTTCTATCAGAGTAAGATTGAATGTAATTAATCAGTATAGTAGCAATGATACCTTATTTATTCCGGACTATAATAACATTAGCACTAAACTTAAAGTACCTGGCCCATTTGTCAGCGGAGAACTTTATACAGCTACGGATTTTGATATAATTGTTTCCAACTACCAAAATAGGCCGATGGATATTTGGAATAAAATTAATAATGGAAACTGGATTATTAAGGACTTTCTTCTTAATCCATGTGTGCTGAGTGAAATAGTAGTCGATATAAATTAAAATTTTAAATCTTTCCTTGTTAGTAAATTGATGTAGATAACATCTAGGTCGACTTGATTTCTTTTTATTCGATGTGATGTTAAGAATTATATATTTCCTTTTTTCTATTTCCTCTACTAATTTTTTATCTTTTCCGTTCAAAAAATCATAAAAGAAATTTTATTAAATGATCTCCTTAGTAGTTTGTAAGTATAACCCCTTTCGGGAGACATGATGCATTTGGTTACAGAGAAGGAAGATTGGCAGGACATATCAACCGCACCGAAAGATGGCAGTCACATTTTGATCTTCGATGCTGCGTTTGTCTTTCCCGTTTTCTACGGCGACGGCACCCGCGGAAAAACTTTCTATGATAATGCTGATGGGGAAATCGCCCACGATGATACGGTTCTTTGGCGGCCAATACCTTTCCCTGGTATCTCCAAAATATAAGACAAACAAAAAGGGCACTATTGTACCTATGTTGTACCAAAAGAAAAAGGCTTCGAGGTTTTTAGCCTCAAATCCTTGTCTGTCTTGTGGTGTGGGGCGGGATTGAACCGCCGACACATGGATTTTCAGTCCATTGCTCTACCAACTGAGCTACCGCACCATCCATATTTAATATTGAATAAGTAATATTTAATATCGGGCAGCAAAAATAAGGGGTTTTTATCTAAGATCGAATATTTAAGATCGAATATTTAAGAAAGCTCAATCATTACAATCTATCCAGTATCTTATATCCGGCATCCTGTAACTAATTCCCATACTCACAAAGAAACTTGATCCGCATCAACTTCAACTGTTCCCAGTTAAAATCACTGCCGGCAAGCTCTTCCTGCGCTACCTTTAAAGACGATGTTTCACAACTTTTAAAATAATCAATGATCTCCTCCTGCTCATATTCATCAACCATATCATTGATGGCGTAATTCAGATTTAGTTTTGTTCCACTTGCCACAATGGTTTCCATTTCTTCCAGTAACTCTTCAATCTTCAGGTCCTTTGTTTTGGCAATGGTTTCCAGCGGGATTTTTTTATCTACATTCTGAATAATGAATATCTTATTGTTGTTCCTGTTTGCAACAGACTTCATTACAAAATCATCCGGTCGCTCAATATCATTTTCTTCCACGTAGCTACTGATAACATCTAAGAATGGTTTTCCGTACCGCATGGCTTTTCCCTTGCTTACCCCGCTTATCTTTTCAAGTTCGGGAATTGATGTTGGATACATGGTTGCCATATCTTCGAGGGAACTCTCTAAAAATATTACAAAGGGAGGCAGGT
>JANNBU010000168.1:0-1797 GCA_031385805.1 Ferruginibacter sp. | reverse complement strand
ACTATGGCTTTCTGCAGCAAAATGCATGATGCCTGTTGCAAAGAACCTGAAATTGGAAGAAGCCCTTGGAATATCTATTTGTTTGCTTAACCACAAGGGCTTACCATTATCATTTGTTTCTGCCAATGCCAGAATATCTATATGCTGGTCAATCAATTCTGCTATGCGGTTTAAAATTTCAAATCTTTTCTCCGGTGGGGTAACTGACCAGGATGGAAAAGCTTTTTGAGCAGCATGAACAGCGGCATTAATATCTTTTTCATTGCTGTCGGGAATCTGCCCGTAAACTTCTCCCGTA
The DNA here is from genome assembly GCA_031385805.1 of Ferruginibacter sp. GTDB lineage: Bacteria > Bacteroidota > Bacteroidia > Chitinophagales > Chitinophagaceae > Ferruginibacter. Next base: position 1,499 of record JANNBU010000168.1, on the reverse strand, counting down.
GCAGGATTGATATTATCAATAAATTTTCCACTCAGCGGGCCAATGAAATTTCCGCCGATAAGATTTTCGAGATGATAAGGAATATCCAGTTGCATGGGCTAAAGGTAAAGTGAAAAAACTAAAAGTGAAAAGTGAAGAACTAAAAATGAAGGCTGTTCCAATCCAGCATCCAGCATCTAGTATCCAGCATCTTGTATCTATATTCGTATTTCCTTAACTTACAGTCCTAAATCTTTCTTTATGGCTATAGCATCTCCTTTCAACCTGAAAAAATGGATCGATGAACACCGTGATCAGTTAAAACCACCGGTGGGTAATAAATGCGTATATAAGGACGCTGAAAATTTTATTGTAATGGTTGTGGGCGGACCGAATGCCCGTAAAGACTATCATTACAATGAAAGCGAAGAATTGTATTACCAGGTAGAAGGTAATATTGTAGTAAAGATCATCGACAATGGTGTGCCAAGGGATATTGCCATCAATGAAGGCGATATGTTTTTGTTACCGCCCAAAACACCCCATTCTCCCCAGCGAGGACCCAACACAGTTGGGTTGGTAATAGAAAAAGTTAGAGAAACTGAAGAAGACGGCTTTTTGTGGTATTGCGAAAGTTGCGGTAATAAATTATATGAAGAGCATTTGCATGTATCAGATATTGTAAAGCAATTGCCTCCTGTTATGGATGGTTTTTATGCTGATGAGAACAAACGCAAGTGTAGTAATTGCGGAGCGGTAATGAGCCCGCCGGTTAAAAAAGGATAAAGCATCGTTTCTCGTTTCTTGTTTCTCGTTGGACGTTTCTCGTTGTTGTGCTTTGAGTAGTTCATTTCCAGAAAAGATGCTTCTAATTTTGCAAGGCTAATAACGAGAAACAAGAAACCAGAAACGGAAAAGAATAAGATGAAAATTGATATACATACCCACATCATGCCTGATAAAATGCCCAACTGGGTACAAAAATTCGGCTATGGGGAATTCATACATCTCGAGCATCGTAACTGCAAAGCATGCATGATGAAGGGCGATAAGCTTTTCAGGGAAGTGGATGAAAATTGTTTTAATGCGGATATACGAATAAAAGAGATGGATGATACAGATGTAAATGTCCAGGTATTATCAACGATTCCCGTTCTATTTAATTATTGGGCAAAACCAAAAGATTGTCTTGAAACCTCCCGGTTTTTAAATGATCATATTGCAGACACGGTTTCAAAAAATACAAAAAGATTTATTGGTATTGGTACAGTGCCTATGCATGATAGCGCTCTTGCAATTACAGAAATGGAACGTTGTGTAAATGAATTAAAAATGCCGGGATTGGAAATAGGAAGTAATATCAACGGCATTAATTTAAGTGACCCACAATTTTTTCCTTTTTATGAAGCGGCTGAAAAACTGGGTTGTTCTTTATTTGTTCATCCCTGGGAAATGATGGGAGAGGGGCAGATGCAGCAATACTGGTTGCCCTGGTTGGTAGGAATGCCGGCAGAAACATC
>JANNBU010000166.1:0-15043 GCA_031385805.1 Ferruginibacter sp. | reverse complement strand
ATGAGGAATGATTTTATAACCCGAGCCTTAAGGCTCGGGTTATAAAATCATTCCTCATAATACACCCGCTTCACCCGTTGTGAAATATTGGTGAGTATCTCGTAAGGAATCGTACCGGCCCATCCCGCAATTTTTGTCACCGGCAGTTTTTCACCAAACACAATTACCTCATCGCCTTCCGCAGCATCAATACCCGTGATATCAAGCATGGCCATATCCATACATACATTTCCAATTACCGGAACAAGCTGATCATTCAATAACATTTTTCCATTGCCATTACCCAGCATCCTTGGATAGCCATCCGCATAGCCGATACGTACAGTAGCAATCATTGAATTCCTGTTTACAATTCCTTTTCGGCTATATCCTACGCTCTCCCCTTTTCTAACAGGTTTGATCTGCGAAATGGTTGTTTTAAGTGTGGTTACATTTTGCAGTTTCAGGTTTGCATCTACACCATATAAACCAATACCCAACCGTACCATATCAAATTGCAGGCCGGGATGCCTGTGAATGGCAGCAGTATTTGCAATGTGTTTCAGGAATGAATAACCAATTGCCTTTTCTATTTGATCAGTCATTTTTAAAAATGAACCTGCCTGCATATTGGTAAATGCATCATGTTCCTTTTCATCGCTTGCAACGAGGTGAGAAAAAGCAGAAAGTATTTTAAGTTGAGAAGATCCGGATAAAATTTTACACAATGCCTCCATATCTGTTCCTGTAAATCCAAGGCGATGCATGCCTGTATCTAATTTAATATGCACCGGGTAATGATTGATATGATGCTGTTGCAGGAAACGTTCGAAAGATTGAAGGATATTGAATGAATATAATTCAGGTTCCAGTTTATACTGTATGATATTATTAAAACCTGCTTCCTCAGCATTCATAACCATAATAGGTAAACGAATACCTGACTTTCTTAAAGCAACCCCTTCATCGGCATAAGCCACAGCCAGGTAATCTACATTCGCATGTTGCAACAGGCTGGCAATTTCATAACTGCCGCTTCCATAACTGAAGGCTTTTACCATTGCCATCATTTTTACATCCTTGCTAAGCAGCTGGCAGTATTGTTTTAAATTATTACGCAATGCATTCAAATTGATCTCCATCACCGTTTCATGCATTTTCTGCTCCAGCGCATGACTAATTTTTTCGAATCGAAATACACGGGCACCTTTTAATAAGATCGTTTCATCATTGAAATGAAGGGAAGTAATATTCTTTAAAAAATCTTCCGTGGAATCAAAGAATGTTTTGTTTTTTATTTTTTCAAAAGCTGTTGCATTTTCTGATAATTGCGGACCGATACCGATAAAACGGTTCAGTTCTTTTTGGCTAAGGATGGCTGCAATACTTTTATACAACTGATCAGCCGATTGCCCGGATTGTAATACATCACTCAATATCACCGTTCGCTTATTGTGTTGCTGTTGCTGTGCTAAAAAATCAAGTGCGATGCTAAGTGAATTCAGGTCGGCGCTATAACTATCATTGATGATCGAACAATTGTTGATGCCTTCCTTTAATTCAAGTCGCATCTCTACCGGCCGCAACTGGTATATATTTGCAGCGATCGCCGATATATGAATACCGAGGTAAAGCAACACACAACAACAGGTTATTGCATTGTGAACAGCTGCATCATCGGTGAAAGGAATGAAGAAATTAAATTCATCTGTAACATAACGGCAAAAGATAGCCGTACCATCCGTTTGCTTTTCAATTTTATTGATAAACAGATCAGCCTGATCTTTCTGGCTCCATCCAAACAACCGGATGTTGTTGTTTACATTTTGTTTAAATGCAGCTACTGATCCCTTCAATGCTTCATCATCGGCACAATAAATAATTACTTTACTGTTAATGAATAACTGAAGCTTTTCATTAATTTTTTGCTGAATACTTTTGAATCCTTCAGCATGTGCATCACCGATAAAAGTGAAAATGCCAATTTCAGGATCGATGATCTTTTGAAGCCGTTGCATTTCTCCCGGCAATGATATGCCTGCTTCAAAAATACCGAGGGTATGAGATTCATTCATATTCCATACACTCAATGGCACACCGATCTGTGAATTATAACTCTTGGGACTTCGGATAATATTATAGTCGTTGTTCAATAATTGATAAAGCCATTCTTTCACAATGGTCTTTCCGTTGCTGCCGGTAATTCCAATTAGCGGATAATGAAACCTGTGACGATGGCGGGATGCAATTTCCTGCAATGCATCCAGTGCATTGGTTGTTTGAATAAAATTTCCTTCAGGAAATCTTTCTAATTCTTTTGTTGTAAAATTATTTTGAGTGATAAAACAGCGAACTCCCTTTTCATATAATAAGGGGATAAAATTACCGGCGCTTTTTTGCGGACCGTCAATGGCAAAGAATAATGTGCTTTCGGGAATCAATAATTTACGGCTGTCTGTAAGCAATGATTCAATTACCCGATCGCTACACAACTGCAGGGGTTTTACCTTTAGTAGAGCGGCTATTTCAGAAAATGTAAGTGAATGCATCCAACAGATTTTATTTGTTACAATTTCTACTTCAACTCTTTTTCTTCCTGTGACCTGAATACAGAATATAAAATGGAAGCGCTGATACATACTACAATTACCATCAACGATGCCCAAACCGGGATATGGATCCATTTTTCGGCCAGCATTTTTGCACCGATGAATAATAATACTACCGCTATACCCTGTTGCAAATAATCGAATTTATTGGCAGCTCCCTGTAATAAAAAGAACAAACTCCGCAAACCAAGCACTGCAAAAATATTGGATGAGTAGATCAGTAATTTATCATTCGGATCGGGTATGATGGAAAAAACAGCCGGAATTGAATCAATGGCAAATACAATATCTATCAGGCCCAGCATCACAACAACCAGTGACAGTTTGGTAAAATGATTCCTGTTCTGGATTTTCATGAAAAATTTTCCATGTGATTCTTCATTCGTAGAACGAAGGTATTTCATCATAAACCTGAATGCCCAGTTGTTTTCCGGATTAAATTCTGAACCCTCTTTTGCAAGAAATAATTTTATCCCGGTAAACAGGAGGAATGCCCCGAAAATATACATGATCCAGTCGAACCTCGCTACCAGTTCACTGCCAATGGTTATGAAAATTATCCTGAAAACAATTGCCATCAGTATTCCCACAAGTAGTACCCGGGAATAATTATTGGGTTGTATTTTAAAAAAAGAAAAAATGATGATGAAAACAAAAATATTATCGATGGAAAGAGACCATTCGAGCAGGTATGCAGAGATATACTGGATAGCATCTGTTTTACCATTCTCATACCAGATAAAAGCGCAAAACGCCATTGATAGTATTACCCAGAATATGGTTTGTATCAATGCCATCCTTAAACTGATGATAGCATTCTTTTTACTGAGCAATCCCAGGTCAAGAATGAGTGCAATGATGATCACTCCGCTAAAAACAAGGTATATAAGTTGGGTGGTATTCATCTGATAACTTTAGAGCTGTATTTTTTTCTGCGCAGCCATTGAAAAATAAATGCAAATAGAATAACAAGCACAATGGGTGCAGCAATATTCAGCAATTGCCAGGCCGTTTTTTGTTCGTTCAGTTTTTTAGTATCCAATAACCTCAGGGTATAATCTTTTGCCTTTGCTTCCGAAAGCCCTGATTGATCAACGAGGTAATCGAGGCAGTTTTGCAGAAAATCTTTATTGGCAAACCGATATTCATATTGCGATCCATAAGTAAATGCATTCATGCCCATGGGTATCGGTTCATTTTTCACTACATCATTCAATACAAGGTCCCCATCTGCTACGATGATCATTTTATTATTGTTGATATCCTGCGTTTGAAATTCCGCTCCATACTTTTCAAGACTGTCAGCCATGGCCTGCGATAAACGATTCTTATACATGGAAGTGAATTTCCCTTCCAATAAAATTCCTACCGGTATATTGGGTGTTTTAAATTTTTCATCCTCGGGTGCATTCACATTTTCTTTACCGCTTATGAGTGCCGGTGCGGCAATGGCTCTTGCATTGGCAGAAGAACTTAGTAATACTGTCTTTTTTATACCTTCAGCTTCTACTGTATCTATTGAATTGACAAACCTTCCGGAAACGAACCCAAGATTTTTATTTACAGGATGATCCGACTTTGATACAAAAACAGGAAAATAGTTCCAGGATAAAAATTCATATTGTCCATTACCATTTACATCAAAAGGTAATTTATCGCTTTGAAGGTCCATCACAAGATCTCCATTGATCCTTACGCCATATTTGAATAAGAGATCGTCTAATCCAAGTGCCCTGTCATAAGCAATGACTTCATTTTTGATACGCAGGCTATCCATTTCTGCATTCAGCTTATCTGCAAACATTAATAACTTTCCACCATGCATTACAAACTGGTCGATCTTTAATTTTTCCAGGTCGCTAAATGGTTGTGATGGTTTTACGATCATCAATAATTTAAACGTATCCTCAATTACGGGAAGTGTATTTAAGTTAACTACTTTAAGGTTGTAATCAGAACGTAAAACATTTTCAACCAGGTCGTAGGTTCTTGCATCCTGCGGCTCACCGTTTCCGATAGAATAAGCTATCATTGGTTTTTCGGACACAGATAATTTATATATTCCATCAGCCAACTGGTATTCCATCAAAGCTTCAGCACTGTTGATCTCCTGCCGGCCGATATTGGGAATACCGTTGTATAATTTAATGGGTATTACTTTTTCTTTATAGCGCATCAACGCAACGGGATATACTAATTGTTGCTGTTCACCCGCTTTTAATTGTGATTTAAGATTGATCGGATATAAACCCATTGCACCCAGTGTATCGCCCCATTTCACAGTAGTCCCTTCCATTTCGTCATCAGGACTTACAAAACTATACTGCAACTTATTACCGGCAACTTCTTTAAATTCCTGCAACATTTCATTGCTGCTGTTAGCCAGTTTTTTAAAGCCACTTGGAAATTCTCCTTTCAGGAAAACTTTTACTTCAACAACATCATCTAATTTTTTTAAAAGTTTTTTTGTGGGGTTTGATAAGGTGAATCTTTTTTCATTGGTAAGATCTATTCTTGTATGATAGATTGATGCAAGCCAGTTGATGGCAAACAGGAATACCAGGGTTATCAATAACCATAATTTGCTTTTCCATATTTTAGAAATGAAACTCATCTATCTTTTATGCAGATTTTTTACGGTTATCAATAAGAAAAGAAAAATAATGCTGATAAAATAAAGCAGGTCCCGGCTATCCAATACTCCCCTGCTGATACTGCGGTAATGAAAATCTATACCCAGCATTTCTACATAATAATCTGTTGTTCCCTGCAACACGGGTAATTTGCTGATGGCATTGAAACCAAAATAAATGATGAGGCAAACAAATGCACTTGTAAGAAATGCCACAACCGAATTATTGGTAAAACCACTGCAGCAAATACTGATGGCTGCAAAAACGCTACCCAGCAGAAATAATCCAAGGTAACTTCCTGCAATTCCACCACTGTCTATAGTTCCTGATGCACTCAATGAACTGATGGTAATGATATAGATGAACGTAGGGATAATTACAAAAACAAGGATCATCAAAACCGAACTATATTTTCCCAGAACGATCTGCCAGGATGTAAGCGGTTTGGTCTTTAATATTTCAAAAGTGCCGGCTTTGAATTCATCTGAAAGGGAACGCATGGTTATGGCAGGTATCAAAAACATGAGTACCCAGGGGGCCAGTTCGAAAAATTTATCGAGGTTGGCATAGCCAAATTCAAAAATACTGCTGTCCTGCAGCATAAAAAGGAAGATCCCGTTTATTAAAAGGAACAAAATAATGGCAATATAACCAGTGAGGTTACTAAAAAACTGGTTCAATTCCTTTTTACAGATGCTCCACATATACTTAAAATTGCTGCAATTTACTATATAAGAGGCTAATACAATGGCAGAAGCCGGTATCGGGAAGAATATTTTTACAAGGAAGCAGCGGATCCCGAAAAGGAGTTGTCATAGTTATGTCAGGTTTACCAAAACGAAACCCTGGTTACTTATTATATAATATTTGAACACGCGGTAACCCCGTTTGATTATTGACAAGCAATTCAGCGTTCAAATAACAAGTTGTTTACCAAAACCAACTGCAACCCCGTTTTATAACGGGGTTTTTTATTTAATTGAACATTCAATTTTATCCCAACAAGGTTTTTGTGGATAATTATACGCTGCATAGCCGTTTATCAAATTTAAAAAAACTATCTTCAAAGAGTACTTTAATTTAAATCAAAAACAAATTTTATGAAGAAACTATCATTATTAATTGCCGGTCTTATTATTTTTTCTTTTGGATGTAAAAAAACATCTACTACGGAAGATAATATTCAGGCAGATGCAAATCAAACCCAGGGGCTACGGTATTGTGCAGCCAACGATGTTCTGCAGGAACAATTAAAACAGGATCCGGGCCTGGCAAAGCGTATGGAAGAAATAGAAAGCTTCACCAAAACTTATATACAACATCCGTCAAATAATAAGTTAATTGCCGGTGGCATTATTCAAATACCGGTAGTTGTAAATGTTTTATATAAAACTACTGCTGAGAATATATCCCAGGCACAGATACAATCCCAGATAGATGTTTTAAATGAAGATTTTAAAGCCATCAATTCAGATTATAGCCTTACCCCTTCTATTTTCCAGTCTGCGAGGTCAGGAGATATTAAAGTAAGTTTTGTACTTGACCAGGTTATCCGGAAAGCTACCACAAAGAAAAGCTGGGGTACAAATGATGCCATGAAAAAAACAACTACAGGAGGAATAAATCCTACCAGTCCTACTACCAAGCTAAATTTATGGTGTTGCAATATGGGTGGTGGTATTTTGGGATATGCCCAATTCCCCGGGGGGAGCAATGCCACAGACGGTGTTGTGATAGATAACAATGCATTCGGTCGCACGGGAACAGTAACTGCCCCATACCATAAAGGAAGGACTGCCACCCATGAAGTGGGACATTGGTTAAACCTGCGCCATATCTGGGGAGATGCAACCTGCGGGTCGGATCTTGTGGGAGATACGCCTTTACACAATACCGCTAATTATGGTTGCCCAACCTATCCTCACAGGAGCACCTGTACAGGAACACCTGTAGAGATGACCATGAATTACATGGATTACACAGACGATGGATGTATGTACATGTTTAGCGCCGGCCAGGCAACCAGGATGCAGGCGGTATTTGCCGTTGGAGGACCAAGGAATAGTTTTGCCCAACCATAGATCAATTAAAATATTTTTTTAAGGCGGAGAAAATTTTCTTCGCCTTTTATTTTGCAGGTAGCCGTTTTATTTCTCACTACCCTTTTATTTTTTTTCAAATAGTTTATTAATTTGAACAGGAACCCCATAAAAAATACCCGGATGAAGTTTTTATTAAGGAGTTTGATGATCATGCTCACTGTTATTTTTTTTCTGCAGGATATTGTTGCGCAAACAAACAGTTTACCCATCTATTACACACCGGTAAATATGCCTTCTTCTTTGAAAACAAATTATTACGGGCAGTTTGATACAAAATTATTAGCAGAGGACCTTGCTTCATTACTTCACCAGGCAACAAAGCAATCATTTACTGTAATGCCTTATAAACCCGGAGCAATCAGTGGAATCTTTTTATTATTAGACAGTACGTCAACGTATAGCAGCAACGAGACCGGCACATTGGAGAGTGATGGAAAAAGTTTTATCCGCATTAAAGCGAAACTCACTACCGGCATCTCTTATGCCATGTACAGTTGGTTAGAGCAATTGGGTTTTCATTTTTATTTACCGGGAGATGAATGGACGATCATTCCATCATTAACCACTGTTTTTAATAAGAACATTATTAAAAAAACTTACAAACCGTATTTCAGGTTACGCATGTTCAATGCAAGCGGTGGGATCTTTGCTGTAAAGGGTTTGGATGATGATTCACAGAATGAAAAGGACTGGCAGCAATGGTATCAGCGCAACCGCATGGGATGTGATTATATCAGTATTGATGGCCATATTGGTGAATGGTTCAATATCGTTCATAAAAAAGAAATAGAAAAAGATACAGCTATCCTGGCTCCTGTAAATGGGAAACGCCATTATAGTGCAGAAGGGAAACTTGATCCAACTTATAAAAAAGGAGTTGCATTATTTTCCGATTGGATCGTAGCTGAATCCAGTATCCACCAAAAAAAAATGCCGTCATTCTTACCTTATAAGAAATATTATTCTGTAGATGCAGGCGATGGGTTGAATTATTGTCATACTCCTGAATGTGAAAAACAATTTAAAAGCGTATCTGACCAGGTTTTCAGTATTGCAAATGAAACTGCCCGGAAAATAAAATTAACAGATCCACGTGCAGGCGTAAGTTTACTGGCTTATACAGAACGTGCAGACACACCTTCGATCCGTATTGCATCCAATGTACATGTAATGGTTGTGCCCACTGCATTTCAATCCGTGGGTACATCAACCGAACTGATGCAACGCTGGGCAAAAAAAACAAAGAATATCAGTAAATATGATTTTTTAAATATCGGTGTATGGGCTTATGATGCCCCGTTCTTTGATCTTTACCAGTATCATCATAGCCTGCAATTCGTTAAGTCGCTTGGCATGGAAGGAATGAGTTTTGAAACATCCTTATCAAAATTCTCATCGGGCATTCAGCAATATTTTATTTTAAAATTTCTTTGCGATCCTTACCAATCTGTTGAAAATATACTGGATGAATTCTGTAAAAATAATTTTGAAAAAGCAGCAGCGCCTGCAAAAAAATTATTGAAAGAATGGTATTTCAATAATGCACATATCAACACAGGTTATGATCACGGTTCATTTTATGAAGATGAACTGGGCCGGTTCATTCAATACATATTGGAAGCTGAAAACACAGTAGGGATAAGTATTGCAGCAAAGAAGCGGATCGAAGAATTAAAAGCATATACCATTTACCTGTGTATGTTTTACGAGATGTTCACTGACCTGGAGAACCAGGAATCATTTGCAAAGGATCCTTCATTGCGTTCCGAAAAAGCAACAGAGTTGTTAACTTATACATGGCAGATGTATCAAAGCAAAATATTTCACAACACCCAGTTGAATGATATGCTGAAACAATATGTAAGTGAAAACAAAAGAACAACCTGGGATTTTCGCAACAGCGATCATTTTAAAGACATTACTGAAAATGCCAGCGCCGTTATTAAAACACAGTTTGAAATAATAAAGAAAAAATACCTGCCTGCTGCCGTGCCTGCATTTCCAATAACTGATGAATTCCTGAATGCAAATACAAAGTACAGTGCCGACAGCATCCTCATTACAACAATAGATGAGACCGCTTTTGGAAATTACACATACCCGATGCAATTCTATTGTGCTGCACCGGGATTGCTAAAAATATTTTACAGGGCTGATTCCAGCAAGAACAGAACGAACAAGAGAGATAAGGTAGCCATTGTTGGAGTGGAAAGCGATGACTACAGGTATATAAAAAATAATTTTATTTATAACGAGAACAGCAGCGGTATGATCACTTACCGCTTACCGGCGAAGGGACGTTATAAATTGTACCTGTCGCAATACAATGCCACGCATATCAGTTATACGATCTATCCGGGTAAAAATCTTTTTTATCATGATAAAAGATATCTCCTCATGAATGGCATGCTGATGCAGGATAACTCAGAGAAAAAACAATATGCCAATAAATACATTGCATTCATAGCGCCCTCAACTGATAGTTTATTTTTTAGTAATCTTTATTGGAATTGCAACAACACGATACACCTGCATACCCGAACAGGAAAGGATATACCGGTAAACAGCAGCAGGCAGCCCTTCCTTAATTCAGCTGCTATTCCCAAAAACCTGCAAAATGATTTTATCTTTTATAGTAATACGGTTTTTCGCTGGCCGCCGGTGTTGAAGAATACGGTGGCGTGTTATTTTTTTCTGAAGTATCCTTTAAAATAAGAAGCAAATTTTGGTAAAGAGGTTTGGGTTTTCGATGAAGGGGATTGCGTATATTTAAGAGTTGGCAGCAAGCAAAACAAACTTTATAAGATATGAACATACATTCAGTTGATTATGACAAAGTGATTAAAAGCAGGTATATAACTGCTGTAACAGACTATCGTTATGCTCTCAATAACCTAGCGCCACTCATTGATAGATTGGATATTCAAAGAAATATTCAGGATAGTAAATTTTATAGTAGATTAGAAAAAGACTTAGTTAAAGGTTGTATTATGCCACCATTAACTCTTGCCTTTATTGATGAAGATGCTATAAAAATCGAAGACCCAGGTGAATTATCAACTTATTTAGATGAAAATATTAAAGAAGGATTCATTTTGGATGGAATCCAGCGATTAAATACACTACAAAGGACTTACAAAAATGCGGGGGAAGAATTGAATTTAGATCGAAGTATGTATTTAAATATAGTAATATGCTCTTCAATGGATAATCTTTTATACAGGATGATAACACTCAACAATGGACAAAAGCCAATGTCAGCACGTCATCAAATTGAAATATTGACTGCAAATCTTTTTGAATTTGAAGGTGCTGAAATACCAATATTTACAGAGAGAGAAGCTAAAAGATTAAAAATAAAAGTTGCTTTCAATAAAGGTGACTTTATTAAAGGCTATTTGGGGTTTTTAGCTAACTCTACAAATATTGAAAATCAAAAAATAATTGAAGAAAAATTAGATGAATTAATTGCTGATAAAATTCTTGATTCAAACTTAACAGAAGACGATTTAGAATTTTCTGATGTCGTAAGCTTAATTAATAGATTAAGCACAAATGAAAGGATATTTAAATGGTTTAAAAATACAAACAATCTCATTGGTTTTTGTGTAGGTATTAAATCAAATTTTCCAACTCTGAATGAATTAGAAATTGCTTCATTTAATGATGCAATTCGATTATTTGAGCAAGCATTTGAATCATTTAATTTTTCAAAGATTAAAGTTGGAAGAATACGAAGAAACCTTGTAAGCTATTTTATAAAACATTTTGAAGAATTAAAAGATGTTGAGGTATTAGATTTAGTTGACACCTTATCACAAGTTGATTAACATGCCATCATTTGAACCCTTTCATTATAGAGAATGTTTGCCTGTAAGATCGGAATCTGCTTTAGATCCGATATTAAAAATTAAGGCCAAACAAAATGCTGAAGTATTATTGCTTCGGATGCTTTCTGGAACAATGGATTTTAAAAATAACACCTCTGGAACACTGATAAGTCAAAGAATAAATTATGCAACCTTTGATTTTACACCAAACTCTAGAATTTCTGCCAAATTAATTAATGATGTTTTTGCCTCTGATCATATCTCTCAAAAGAAGGTTGTAGATTATTATACAAACTGTTTTAAATTTGGAAATCGGAACTTATTTAAAAACTTTTTGCTAGAGATCAGTAATTTTTTTTGCCAAAAACAAAAAAAGGCACACGCAACCGCTTTTCTTCATTTATATAGGTCTTTCGAACTTATCTCTTATTGTTTTCCACTCTTTTATGCATCAAAATCTACCAGCTATGAAAAAACATTCGTAAGCCTAAAAGAATATTTTTCTAAAGTTGATGGAGAACGACCATTTTTTAAAAAATTTGTTCATGATCACCTTTTTGCTTCTGATATAAGATTAGACCAGACTCTGCCAATTAAATTTGTTGCACCAAATATTGATCTTCAAAAACAATATTACGCTGCTATTAAAAGACTCTGTGACGCAAACGCTAATATTGATATAAAATCATCAACACCTGATACAGAAATTGTAATCTCAAGACGTGGCTTAACAAGTTTAATTATTGATATAAGAAATAGATATTTCCATCTATTAACTGGCGATTTTAATGACAACTTCAGTTCAGGAGAATTGGCAGAAATAGATCATTTTTTTGTAATCATTAATGACACAATCCTAAATTGGCTTTCTATAATCTATTTTCAAATACTAAAAAAAACAATTAATCCTTAGCCTAAGCAAGCCTGCTACCAACAAAAGCATTTCCAAATAATACGTAAAAAATCACTTTACCACAACTTACCAGTCTTCCTTACCACGCATTTCATCTATGGCTTTTCCAAAATCTTAAAAAAAATTCATTTCCGTATGGATTTCCACAACAACTGCATCTAATCCAAAAAACTATCATTTATGAAAAAAAGAATTATCATTAGTGTAACATGTATTGTAGTTGCTGTTATATATGTAGATGCACAAAATAAAAGTACGGCCGTAAATCCTCCTGCAACGTCAATGGAAAATTTTGTTGCGCCACCACCCGTTCCACCACTTCCCCCGGTTCCTCCTGCTCCACCTTCCACAGATGGAATTGATCTGCCGCTACCACCTGCACCTCCGGTTCCACCAGCGCCACCCACAGAAGAAATTACAACTGTTTACTCCGGTGTTGAGATCATCAACTGCAATGGATATGAAATATCAGTTCGTAGCATCAATGGAAAGGGAATGGTGGTTGTAAAAAAAGATGGTAAGACGCAAAATATAAAGCTATCAACCTGGAATGCCAACAGAAAATATTATGAGAAAAAATACGGGCAGTTGCCTCCGCCACCGCCGGCACCAGTTATTGAAGAAGTAGAATTTACGGCGCCGGTTATTAAGAAAGATAATTAAAAAGTACACGAATTTTAATAATTTTCAAAGTTTACACCTTTTTGAAAGGTGTAAACTTTGAAAATTATTTTGAATAAGAAATAAGGAATGTAAAATAAGGAATAAGAAAGTGGGGTTTACAAGAACTCAAACTATGAACTGTAAACTATGAACTTTTTTACACTGCAAAACTTTCACCACAACCACAGCTCCTGCTGGCATTGGGATTGTTAAAGTAAAAACCTTTTCCATTTAATCCATCGCTGAATTCGAGTTCGGTATTTACGAGGTATAGAAAACTTTTAAGGTCTGTAACGATCTTTACGCCTTTGTCTTCAAATACCTGGTCCATCGGCTTTACTTCATTATCAAAATCAAGTTTATAACTAAGTCCGCTGCACCCACCACCTACTACGCCTACACGCAGAAAATAGTTTGGGTCTTCAACCACACCTGCATCCTGCATCAGTTGATGAACTTTTGATTTTGCTTTATCGCTTATATAAATGCTATTGTCTGTTGCCACCATAAAATACGGCTAGTAGGAAATGGTAAATGGCGAGTGGGAAGGGTTTTACCTACTAGCTAAACCCCACTAGCCACTAGCTTCTTAGTGAACTACACTTTCTTCAAACCTGATCTTCTCCATTCCGTTCTTTTCACGGTAGTCATTGATAGCTGCTTTGATAGCATCTTCGGCCAATACACTGCAATGGATCTTTACAGGAGGAAGGTTCAATTCTTCCACGATATCCATATTGTCTATTTTCAAAGCCTCATCAACACTTTTACCTTTCAACCACTCTGTTGCAAGAGAAGAAGAAGCAATGGCAGATCCGCAACCAAATGTTTTGAATTTTGCATCCGTGATCATACCGGTTGCATGATCTACTTCTATCTGCAGGCGCATAACGTCCCCGCATTCAGGAGCACCAACAAGGCCTGTACCAACACTTTTGCTTGATTTATCCAGCGTACCAACATTCTTTGGATTCTGGTAGTGATCAATAACTTTTTCTGAGTATGACATGATAAATATTATTTAAATTTTAATGTTAATTTTAATTTATGATGTTAGATGTATGATATATGATTTGAAAGACTGCTCACATCTTAAATCTTACATCAAAAATCATACATTCTAATGTGCGGCCCACTCAATCGTACTCAAATCTATCCCTTCTTTATACATTTCCCAAAGCGGGCTCATTTCTCTTAACTTAATAACCGTATCACTTATTGCTTTAACGGTATAATCAATTTGTTCTTCGGTAGTGAACCTGCCCAAACCAAAACGCAGCGAACTGTGTGCCAGGTCATCTCCCAGGCCCAATGCCTTTAAAACATAGCTTGGTTCCAGTGATGCTGAAGTACAGGCAGAACCTGAACTCAACGCAATATTCTTATTAAAACCCATCAGCAAACCTTCGCCTTCTACGTGTTTGAATGAAATATTGGCAACATGTGGTAAACGGTATTCACGGCTGCCATTTACATAAGCTTCTTCTAATAACAATAAAGCCGTTTCTAATTTATCCCTGAGTTTACTTATCCGTTTTGTATCAGTTTCCATATCCAGCATACAAAGTTCGCAGGCTTTACCAAAACCCACAATGCCCGGAACATTCAATGTACCGCTGCGCATTCCACGTTCGTGGCCGCCGCCATCCATTTGTGCGGTAACTTTTACCCTTGGATTTTTTCTGCGTACATACAATGCACCAACACCTTTGGGGCCATACATTTTATGCCCGGTAAATGCCATCAGGTCAATACCGTCTTTATTTACATCCACCGGAATTTTACCAACAGCCTGTGTTCCGTCGGTGAATACCAATACTCCATGTTTGCGGGCAATGGTACTGATCTCTTTGATCGGCATGATGGTACCAATTTCATTATTGGCATACATGATAGCTATTAAAATTGTCGTTGGTTTGATCGCTGCTTCTAATTCTTTCAGGTCAATCAAACCTTCGACATTAACCTGCAGGTAAGTCACTTCGCCACCAATCTTTTCAATATGTTTACAGGTATCCAAAACAGCTTTGTGTTCGGTTGTAGCCGTAATGATATGATTGCCTTTGCCTGCATACATTTCAAATACGCCTTTAATTCCAAGATTATCGGCTTCTGTAGCACCTGAAGTGAATATGATCTCTTTTGGATCAGCGCCGATCAGTTTTGCAACCTGTTCACGGGCATAATCCACAGCTTCTTCAGCTTCCCATCCAAAAGGATGATTCCTGCTGGCAGCATTACCAAAATGCTCGGTAAAATAAGGGATCATCGTTTCCAACACACGGGGATCCATTGGAGTGGTGGCATTGTTATC
>JANNBU010000146.1:0-6449 GCA_031385805.1 Ferruginibacter sp. | reverse complement strand
AATGTTTGCTTACCATGGTCTGCAGATCAAAGAAGTTTTTGGGGATTATAATTTTGCAAACTATTCGATCAATAAATCTCCGAGGTTGATTATGATAGCGGAGAGAGTGCGAGTAAAATAAAACAGCTATTCATGTTTGAGGTTCGAGGTTTGATGTTTGATGCAAGACCGATCCGTGCAACCAACCTCGAACATCAAACTTCAAACTTCAAACTTACTTATTCCTATTATTTAAAAGCATCCACCTCGCCGTTTCATACATAGCGGTCGTAAGTTCCGACAAATGTTTTTTTACTGAATCTTTTGCAACCGGGGTTAAAACCGACAATCCATTTTTTACCGGAACCAACTCATCTTTATTGAACCTGATATTCCTGCGATAAAAATAATCATCATTTACAACCCCGATCCATCCGGGCGCATGATAGATGATAAATGCGGCATTTTCTTTTTTGGATGTATCAAGCAGGTCACGCCCCAGGGTACTGTTTGTATATGGCTGTTGCAACATACCGGCAATGGTTGGCAGCACATCGATCTGTGATACCGCTTCACTGTGTAAACCCGCATTCAACATCGATGGTGCATAAAACAAGAGTGGGATGTGTTCATCAGCGAGCCGTTGCTCTGTCCATGCATTGGGATAAGCAGCACCTACATTACCTTCTACACCGTGATCGCCAACAAAAACAAATATGGTATTATTGAAATAGCTTTCTTTTTTTGCAGCTTCCATGAATTTTTGAAAACAATAATCGGTATAAGCAAACGCATTGTATTCCTTTAATGATTCAAAACCATTTTTTTTCAGTTCTTCATCGGGTATGTTCTTTGCAATAAAATCCCTGTCATTTTCAGGGATATTGAATGGCCGGTGATTATCTGCGGTCTGAATAATGGCAAAAAACGGTTTTTGTTGTTTTGAAATTACCTGGTTGGCTTCCAGGAAAAGGTCTTTATCACTGATACCCCACACATTTAATTTTTGTGACTCATATTTTCCTTCTTCATAAATGTGTATCCCTTTGATATTATTAACCAGCCCGTTGAAATTATTGAACTGGCTGCGGCCTCCAATAAAATAAAATTTTTCATACCCATCAAAATCATTGATGATGCTACGCTGGTTAACCGTTGCTTCATTGCGGGTTGCAAACTTGCTTAACTGCACATCGGGTATTCCCGTAAGGATGGCAAATACGCCTCTTGCAGTTCCGAATGTAGGTGAAAAACATCTTTCAAAAAAAATACCATTCTTTGTAAGTTCATTAAAATATGGTGTACTGTTCAACGTGTTTCCACTCATGCTGCTTTTGTACATGCTGAAACTTTCACAAATAACAAGCACAACATTCGGCTGGCTTTCCAATCCTTTGCTGCCGGGGTGTAAGATCCTTGTATAATTATCCGGTTTGGTTACAGATTTCTGAATGCTCAAAAAATCCACCATCCGCGGATAATAGTCTTTTGCTCTCGTATTATAATCGGGATCCCTGAAACGAAGTGTTGTAAAAAAATTCTGCAGGGGATTTAAAGCAAGGTTGCTTTTAAATTCATCATTTAAATTAAATGCCCTGAAAAAATCAAGTGGTTTTATGGTAAGAAATCCATACATGAACCAACCCAATATGAGCATGGCTGTTAAATGCCACCTGCGCCGATAAGAGAATTTATGAATGTTGATATTTTTTCCTTCAACGCCAACGTGTGTACGCCTGAACATCCAGGTCATCATCAATACAGCACCAAACAATCCTATCAATATCCAAACGATGGGATAGCTTTGCCACACCATTTGCAAACTTTCCTGCGGATCTTCTGCAAATATCAATGCATCTGCATTTAGCCTTGCATTGATATAAGCAAACTGGCCAAAATCAGCGCCATAAAAAAACAGTACCAGCAATGTTAATATACCAAGATAAGCTGTCCAGAATTTTCTTAAACGCTGACTGTGAAAGGGAGAGAATTTCGGGTAAATAGAGAACAAGGCAATGGGGAATAATATTACAGCGATCCAGCGCAGGTCATATTTTAAGCCAAGCCAGAATGAAGGCAATAATTCCAACACACCGGTGGTTTTCGGTTTAAAAAAAACAACCGTTGCGATCCTGAAAGCAGTAAAAATCAACAGGTAGATAAAAAACAATATCACTATCCACTGGATCGTTTTTGACACCCGCCATTTTATAAGCATAATTAGAACCTTCCTTTAAATAATATAGTCTGCAAAGTTAATTTTTCTTTTTGTTGTTCAGCAGCAAATATTTTGCTGTTTCATACCATGCATTTGTCATTTTGTTCATCTGGTCTTTTATACTATCAGTTTTTGAACCTGGAAGAATTGCATCATTATTGATAACAGAAACGAATTCCTGCCCACCTGTTTTAATATTCTTTGAAAAATAATAATGATCGGAAACAAGCCCGATCGTTTTTACATCATGATCAATTATGAATGCATAATGTTGCCTGGAAGGAACCGTATCAAACAGGTTGCGGCCAAATGTATTATTGCGGTAAGGTATTTTAGCGAGGGACGCAAGAGAAGGTAAAATATCAACCTGCGAACTGACTTCATGTATCCTTTTAGGTAAAAGCAATTTTGGTGAATAAAATAACAAGGGCACGTGCTCGCAGGTAAGCCATTGCTTTGTCCAGCTAACGGGGAAATTATCCCCTGCCGTTCCCCTGATGCCATGATCGCCGACAAAAACAAAAATGGTATTATCAAAATAAGTTTCTTTTTTAGCGGTTTCCATAAATTTACGGTAACAAAAATCGGTGTACCGAAATGCATTCAATTCATCATTGTTCTCAAAACCGGATCTTTTAAGCTCGTCAACAGGAAAATTTTCTAATTTAAATTCAGTTTTGTCTTCAGCAGGTATGGTATAAGGCCGGTGATTATCGGCAGTTTGAATAATTGCAAAAAAAGGTTTTGTCTTTTCTTTTAAAATAACATTGGCTTCCAAAAATAAATTCTTATCGCTGATACCCCATACGTCTACTTTTTTTGCACTGAATTCCTCCTGTGAGTAAATATGCAGATCTTTAATATTATTGGAAAGCAAACCCTGGATATTTGCCCATGTAGGATCGCCCCCTAAAAAATACAAATGCTCATAATCTTTAAAATTATTGATGATCGTATGCTGATCAACAGCGCCGGGATTGCGGCTTGCAGTACGTGGACTTTCAACATCCGGAATACCTGTAATAACAGCCCATACACCACGTGCCGTACCAAATGTAGGTGTGAAGCAGCGATCGAAAAAAATGCCCTGCTTACACAGTTCATTAAAATAAGGAGTTGTATTTAACGGATTACCATACATGCTGCTTTTGTACGCACTGAAACTTTCACAGATGACCAAAACAATATTTGGTTTCTTTACAAAAGTATCAGCCGGAGCAAACATTCTTTCATAATTAAGTTTTACCGGATCAGGATCTTTTATTTCAAGACTCGATACCATTATGGGATAACCGGCTCTTACCTTTTTAATATCATAACCTGAATTTTTAAAACTAAGTGTGCTGAAAAAACTCTGAAAAGGATTAAGCGCCGTACTTGCTTTAAAATCATCTGCAAATAAAAATGCATCACTCCATCGCAATGGATATTGGCTGAATTTGCCAAATGTCAATCCGCCAAGCAACAGAATAAAACCTATATAATAAAATGTATTGGCTCTTTTTTTTGTTACAGTATTCGTTGCAATACGGTTCAACGATCTTTTTTGCCAGTGGGCGAATAACCATACCAATATCAATAATGCAATGGAAATTTTTACCAATGGGTACGACTGGCTCATCATACTGAATGATATGCCTGCATCCTGTAAAAAATTAAGTACAGATGCATTAAGTTTTTGTTTGAGGTAATCGTAATGATAAAAATCTGCTCCCAGGAAAATAAGTGTTATAAAAAATATGACTGACAGTATAATAACCCAAAAGCTTTTTGCTTTGCCATTCTTAAACGGATTTAAGAAAGGAGTGGCACATAACAGCAATACTCCAAGCCCAAGCATGGAAATGAATTTTGCATCAAAACGAAGTCCGAGTAAAAATGCAGAACCACTGAACGGGCGATGCTCTCCCCTGTAATGAAAAAAGAAGATGAGCCTGTAGATCGTCATGATAACGAGAAACAGCAGCATTACCGAGAATATCCACCGGATAAGCCGGGGTATTTTATTGAAAAAGCCCATGAATATTATTTTATGCCACTGCTAAATTAGATTAATTATTTTTGGATAAATATTTTCAACAACCAATGGGTACATTTCAAATTGTCATTTCCAATTGACTATTGTGGTCGGTGAAAACACCGACCACGGCTACCCGCCCTGGCTGGTGTTTTCACCAGCCAGCGACCATTTGAAATAAACCCCCAACCAATGGCAATAGAATATTGCTGAACTTCAATGAATAAACTGCTCGGGTTAGACAAAGAACTTTTCAGCTTAATTAACGGCAAATGGCACAATGAATGGTTTGATACATTGATGCCATTCTTACGCAATGCAAACAGTTGGGTTCCTTTGTATTTATTTTTATTGGTTTTTGCGCTTTATAATTTTAAAAAAAATACCTGGTGGTGGATATTCTTTGCGGCAGGTACAGTTATCATTTCTAATTTTCTCAGCGCAGATATCATCAAAGAAAATTTTTTCCGTTTACGTCCCTGTAATGATCCTGAATTGGCAGACACAGTCCGGGTACTGGTTACATACCGTCCTCAAAGTTCCAGTTTTGTTTCTTCCCATGCTACCAATCATTTTGCTATGGCAGCATTTTTTTATTTTACTTTGAGCAAATTCATGGGAAAATGGGCCTTATTATTCTTTTATTGGGCCTTATCTATATGTTATGCACAAGTGTATGTGGGCGTACATTTTCCGCTTGATACAATATGCGGAGGGTTGATTGGTTTTGTTTTCGGATATTTGTCTGCACGGTCGTTCAATAAAAACTACGATTTAGTATAAAACCTTATGACGGAAGTATTCATTTTATTATTACTGATCTTTTTAAATGCATTGTTCGTGATGAGTGAAATTGCTTTGGTAAGCGCCCGCAAAGGCCGGCTCGAAGGCATGGCAAACAAAGGCGATCTGAAGGCAAAAGCCGCACTTGACCTGACAGAAAATCCTGAGAAATTTTTAAGTACCGCACAAATAGGAATTACACTGATATCGATCTTAACAGGTGTTTATTCCGGTGAGAAATTCGGGAGAGATCTGCAACCGGTTATAGCAAACATAGAACTCCTCAGCCCCTACTCACATACCATTGCAACAACCATCGTAGTTATCATTGTAACATTCCTCTCTATTATTTTTGGAGAACTGATCCCCAAAAAATTTGGATTGATAAGGGCTGAAAAAATATCCCGTATTGTTGCGGGGCCCATGAATATTTTGTCGAAAGTGATCCATCCTTTTGTATGGCTTTTATCGGGTATTACAAACCTCATCTTTAATATCTTTAATATTTCAAAAGCAAGTGACAGCTCGGTAACGGAAGAAGAAATAAAAGCCATGATATCTGAAGGCAGTGAACATGGAACCATTGATGAAGGGGAGAAGGAAATTATTGAAAGGGTTTTTCACCTCGGCGACCGGAATATCACATCACTGATGACACACCGAACCGATATTGTATGGGTTGATGTAAAAGATACTGTTGAAGTTTTTAAAACAAAGTTTGACGAGATCGTTTTTTCGACATTTCCTGTTTGTGAAGGTTCTGTAGATGATATCAAAGGATTAGTATATGTAAAAGACCTGCTGAAAGCCGGACCAGGAACGCTCATGGAAGCATTGATAAAACCTGCATTGTTTGTTCCGGAAAACAATAAAGCTTATCAATTACTCGAAAAATTCAAGGCAACGAGGATCCATACCTGCTTTATTGTAAATGAGTATGGCACATTAGAAGGCATGATCACCATCAATGATATTTTGGAAGCGATCGTAGGTGATGTGCCGCAGACGGGCCAGGAAGAATATGAAATTGTAAAAAGAAATGACGGCAGTTTTTTAGTAGATGGCCAGATACACTTTTATGATTTCTTAAGCTATTTTGACAAGGCAGACTGGATGAATGAAGGCGAACATGAATTTGATACACTTGCAGGATTTGTTTTGCATGAACTTGAACATATACCAACCACCGGTGAAACTTTTGAATGGCGTGGATTTGATTTTGAAATTATAGATATGGATGGACAACGTATTGATAAGGTGATGGTAAAAATTTCAGATGAGATAAAAGAGGAAATGGATGATGAGGAGAAAGACATTTAGTAAACTGATGCACGAATTGATCGGGATCTTCCTCCCTCTCCTTAGGACTACTGTGTGGACACATTTTTTGAGAAAGGAATAATATAGATCTTTGACATATGGTAGAATTAATAAACTCATTTCCAGACTTTA
>JANNBU010000141.1:0-5529 GCA_031385805.1 Ferruginibacter sp. | reverse complement strand
GGTTTACCTGCGAGCTTTATACAAAGGATATGATAAAACTCCGGAACCTTCCTGATAGGATATTTGGCAGAAAAGTTCCTGCAGAGGACCGGAAGGAAATGATGCTTGATTCTTCGGGTAAGGGTATTGTTTATTTATCTGAATCTGTTGCAAAAATAAATGCTGAACAACCGGAGAAATTTAAAATGGAAGTGCTGAGCAGCCGGGTAAGTGGGAGTGGTAATTTTGGGTTTACATTTCCTGCGTTCATCAGCCTGTATACAAACAATGTCACTGTTTTTACCGACAGGTTCAATCCACGTGGATTTATCTCACCCATTTCAGATAATGCGATCCATTATTATAAATTCAAGTTCCTGGGCACATTTTGGGAGAATGATAAAGCCATCAACAGCATCCGTGTAACACCACGCAGGACTTATGAACCCTTGTTTTCCGGGGTTATCAATATCACCGATGGTGATTGGCGCATTCATAGTTTCGACCTGCTGCTTACCAAAACTTCCCAGTTAGAGATCATGGATACACTTCAGATCACACAAATGCATGTACCCGTTAACGATGATGTGTGGAGACTGAAAAACCAGTTGCTCCATTTTAGTTTTAACCAGTTTAAGATCGATGCGATTGGTAATTTTCTGAGTGTATATTCCAACTATGCGATCAATCCTGTTTTCCCTAAAAAGTTCTTTGACCGCATTGTAATTAAGTACGATACTGCTGTAAATAAAAAATCAAAAGCCTATTGGGATACAACCAGGCCCGTACCGTTGGAAAGGGAAGAACAGATGGATTATAAGGTGAAGGACAGTATTTACCAGTTGCATAAAGATTCACTTTTAAAACAAAATGACATTGATTCATTGAATAAAAAGCAGGGGAAAATAAAACCGATCTCAGCTTTATGGAACGGCATAAACCGAACACATTTCAGCCTTAAGCAACCTTATTCATGGAATATAGAATCTCCCATTCAAAACCTGGAATATAATCCTGCAGAAGGCGTGGCGTTGAATATCAATGCAGGATTCAACACCTATTTAAAGAAATGGAAGTCACATTTTTCTTTTGAACCAAACCTGCGATATGGGTTCAGTAATACACACCTGAATGCATGGGCAAGTATCAGTTTCCGTACCAGGGATATTGATGCAGATAAAAAAATAAAACGATTTGCCTGGACTTTTAGCGGGGGAAAAAGGGTTAGTGAATATAATAAGGAATCGCCATTGATCCCATTGATAAATACGATCAGTACACTTTTTTATGGTAATAATTTTATTAAGACTTACGAAAACTATTTTGGCAGCATCAATTTTTCAAAACGATATGAAAGTGGCTTACGTTTTAATGTAAACGCTTTGTATGAAGACAGGAAACCATTGGAGAATACAACTTACTTTACTTTCTTTAAAGACAGTGCCAACATAACACCCAATTATCCTTTTGAAAGGATCAGCCGTTCCGAATTGTTTCCACACCAGGCAGTTATTCTTTCAGCCAGTATGAGTTATAAGCCCGGACAAAAGTATATCCAATTACCATATAGTAAAATCCCGCTTGGTTCAAAATATCCGACATTTACTTTGAGTTATTCAAAAGGGATAAACAGAATTTTTGGAAGCGATGTTGATTTTGACAAATGGAAATTCACGATCAATGATGATAAGAATTTCAAGCTGGCGGGTTTGCTTAAATACAAGATCAGCGTAGGCGGTTTTTTAAATTCCAATAAAGTTTACATCCAGGATTACCAGCATTTCAATGGCAATCAATCTGCTGCGGCCAGTGAATATGTAAACAGTTTTCAACTGGCAAAATATTATGAACACAGCACGACATCACAATTTTATGCGATCGCACACCTGGAACATCATTTCAACGGGTTACTCACCAATAAGATTCCATTTTTCAAAAAGCTGTACTGGAACATGGTTGCAGGTGCAAATTCTTTTTATGTGAACAGTAATAGCAATTATATAGAAGTTTTTGCCGGACTGGAAAATATTTTAAAGATATTCAGGGTTGATGTTGTTTTTGCTTTTGAAAATGGAAAACGCGGGCATACAGGTTTGCGCATTGGAACCGGCGGGCTTCTTGGAGGAAATATAGAAAGGAACCGGAGAAGAGGTGGAAGTGGTGCTGGTATGAGTATTAATTTATAAAAAATAATTCTTTAATTTTACAGCCATATTTGGTTTGCCCTGCAAGCATCCAATCTTTTTAAATGTCTGACGCCCTCGTCTGACATTTAAAATTGTAAGACGTTTTAGTCTGATATGTAGAAATCATACTATGTCAGACGAAGACGTCAGACATAGTATGATTTCCCGCTCACAACGGGATCAAATTAAAACTTATGGCAGTATTACATAACAGGGTATCACAGGCGGAGCTGAAGAAGTTCCTGTATGCAGAATCGATCAAACGCATCACTGTTTCCTTTTACAAATATTTTTTTATTGAAGAACCCACAAAATTCAGGGATGAATTGTATAAAGGACTTAATGGATTGAATGTATTTGGACGGATCTATATTGCTCATGAAGGGCTCAATGCACAGGTAAGCATTCCCGAAAATAATTTTGAGGCGTTTAAATATCTTCTCTACAGCATTCCTGCATTGAACCAGGTGCGGATAAATATTGCTGTTGACAATGATGGTAAGTCATTCTGGGTACTTAAAATAAAAGTACGTGAAAAAATTGTTGCCGATGGTATCAGGGATCCGGGTTTTGATATGGTTAACAAAGGAAAATATGTTGATGCAGCCGCATTCAATAAACTTACAAATGATGCCAATACAATTGTTGTTGATATGCGCAATCATTATGAATATGAAGTAGGCCATTTTGAAAATGCGATTGAGATACCCAGTGATACATTCCGGGAACAACTGCCAATGGCTGCAGCAATACTCAATGATCAGAAAGAAAAAAATATCATCATGTATTGCACCGGTGGAATTCGTTGTGAAAAAGCAAGCGCCTACATGCTTCACCGTGGGTTTAAAAATGTATTTCACCTCGAAGGTGGGATTATACAGTATGCCAATAAAGTAAAGGAAGAAGCATTGCCCAATAAATTTCATGGAAAGAATTTTGTTTTTGATGACAGGCTGGGGGAGCGGATCACAGATGAAATCATTGCAAAATGCCATCAGTGCGGTGAACCTGCCGATACACATACCAATTGTAAAAATGAAGCCTGCCACCTGTTGTTTATTCAATGTAGTAAATGTGCTGAAAAATACCAGGGCTGTTGCAGCGATGCCTGTTATGAGGTTATTAACCTGCCCGAAGAAATTCAGAAAGAATTAAGAAAGGGTATTGATAAAGGAAGGATGGTTTTTAATAAATCAAAAGCAAGGCTTCGAAATCCGGGATTAAAAAAAGCGGAATGAACTTAAAGTTTACAACTTTGTTGAAAGTGAACCTGTAAAAATGGCCGCTTAAAAATTATTTTGTTAACGCAAAAAAAGAGCACGCAATTAAATTGAATGCTCCCGGATATTACACATTAAAACAGTTTAATTAATTAATTAACCTGTGAACCGGACGATCCGGTATTTGCTGTTTTTTCAGATACCCCATCTGTTGCACCCGAAAATTTATGTACCACTGTATCTGCAAAATGCTTAAACCCACTTTTAACTCCGTCTGCCGTTTCTTTGTACTTACCGGCTATTTTTTTTCTTGTATTGGATCCCTTGTCAGGTGCCATTAATATGGCGCCAAGCGCACCTGCTACGGCACCGGCTAATAATCCGATCATTACATTTTTTTTACTCATTTGATTTGATTTTTTAAATTTAATAATTTGGTTATTACACAGAACTTCTCCCTGAAATAATACGGAGTAAAACCGCAATTACAGCTACAACAAGCAGGATGTGAATAATGCCGCCGGCATGAAATCCTAAAAAACCAATAGCCCAGGAGATCACTAAGATCACAGCTATGATATACAATAAATTTCCCATGATGATATTTTTTTGATTAATTAATTATTAAAATCTTTGTGTTGTTATAACTCAGACAAATGCTATGCCAATGTTAAGTTGGCTTTAAACACACTGTAATTGATTTCAATAACCAAATTATACCGATGAATAAAGAAGCTTTAATGAACGAACTTTTACGCAATACTTTTGTAATGCTAAAACCTTCAGCAGTACAGGGTATCGGGGTTTTTGCCATTACCGATATTAAAAAAGGACAACGCAATATTTTTTCTAATGATAAAAGCGAATGGATAAAAATTTCAAAAGAAGAGATCGCCACACTTCCCCAACACTGCAAAGCAGTTGTAGAAAATTATTGCCTCTATGATGAAGAAAATTATTATGTTCCCGAATATGGGTTTAAGATGGTTGACCTGGTGATCTTTTTAAATCATGCTGATGAACCAAACATTGTTTCAATAAATGAAGGAGAAGATTTTGAAGCGCTGACAGATATCAAAGCAGGAACAGAATTGTTCATTGATTATGGAAAGATCGTTGACGATTAAACCGGCTGCTGCAATTTTTGCAATGAATGAAGTGTTCTTTTTTCAGTTTCTTCATCTGTTAAATTGGATGGATTAAATTTTTCACCAATAACTTTTTCATACAATTCAATATACCTGTTACTGATGGAACGGATCCATGCATCACTCATGGCAGGAATGGTTTGGCCTTCTTTCCCCATAAAATTATTTTCTATCAGCCATTCCCTTACAAATTCCTTACTCAGTTGTTTTTGCTTTTCATTTTTTTGTTGCCGTTCTTCAAAACCATCTTTTAAAAAATACCTGGATGAATCGGGCGTATGAATTTCATCCATTAAAAATATCTCGTTACCTATCTTTCCAAATTCATACTTGGTATCGGCGAGTATCAAATCCTGTTTTGCAGCAAGTTGTTTGCCTCTTTCAAATAACTGTAATGCATAAGAGGATAATTTTACCCATTCTTCAGCACTTGTAAGTTTTTGCTGTATGATCTCTTCTTTACTGATATCTTCATCATGGCCTTCAGAAGCCTTGGTAGATGGTGTGATAATGGGAGCCGGGAAAAAATCATTTTCTTTCATACCATCCGGCATTGACACGCCACATAAAATTCGTTTACCCGAGCTATATGTTCTCCATGCATGGCCGGTAAGATTTCCACGAACAACCATTTCTATTTTAAACGGGTCACACTTTTTTCCAATACTTACGTTGGGAGCCGGTGAATCCAATAACCAATTGGGACAAATATCTTCTGTTGCTTTCAACATGTATGCAGCGATCTGGTTCAAAACCTGGCCCTTACATGGAATGGGGTGGGGTAAAACAACATCAAATGCAGAAATGCGGTCACTCGCAAGCATTACCAACAACCGATCTGAAATTGTGTAAACGTCTCTTACTTTGCCTCTATAA
The DNA here is from genome assembly GCA_031385805.1 of Ferruginibacter sp. Classification (GTDB taxonomy): domain Bacteria; phylum Bacteroidota; class Bacteroidia; order Chitinophagales; family Chitinophagaceae; genus Ferruginibacter. The sequence continues at coordinate 120 of JANNBU010000141.1, read as the reverse complement.
AAATTCGTTTGACCGGGGAAAGAAAATTGAGCCATGTGCTAAAGTAGTCTCAACCACTGAATTTTCTTTTGTTTAATTGTTATAAGATTTCAACACCCGGTTTAAAATTAAATTTTATTA
>JANNBU010000099.1:0-9173 GCA_031385805.1 Ferruginibacter sp. | reverse complement strand
CCAAGCGGCAGTACCATGGATGTTACTTCCGTAACCATTTCTTCAGCTATCGGCACGTCAGTAAAGGCAGTTTTTAATGGTACGGTTTCTACAGTTCAGACGGTGGAAGATATGCAGGTTATTATTATACAGCATGGAAGGTATTTCACCACATACAGTAATTTATCGGGTGCAACTGTTCAGCGTGGACAAGAAGTAACTACCGGCCAGATCATTGGAAAAGTAGCCGCTAATTTTGATGGTGATGGTGCCATTGATTTTTATATGAGCAATGAGAACAGCAATTTCGATCCTGAAAGATGGCTTCGTCCACGTTAATTGAAAAAAGCTAATTGACTACTCTCTCATACAATGCTTCATATTGCGGAACGATATTGTTGATATCGAATTTTTTTGCCTGTGCCAGTGCATTGGCTTTAAATTTTAAAAGGGTTCCTTCATCTTTTAATATTTTTATTGCATTCCTGCTCATACCTTCCACGTCGCCAACATCGCTCATATAACCGCAATACCCATTGATATTTATTTCAGGTAAACCGCCCGCATTGGTAGAAATTACCGGCACTTCTGCAGCCATAGCTTCCAATGCAGCCAAACCAAAGCTTTCATATTCACTGGTCAGTAAAAACAGGTCGGCAATTGGCAATATGTCTTCCATCTGTTCCTGTTTACCTAAAAATTTAATTGCTTCAAATGCCTGGCAATCCCTTGTCATGGATTCTATCTCAGGTCTTTCAGGTCCGTCACCTATCAGCAACAATTTAGAAGGGATCTCTTTATGGATCAATAAAAAAGTTTTTACAACATCATCTACTCTTTTTACTTTCCTGAAGTTGGATGCGTGAACAATTATTTTTTCACCATTCGGCGCTATCAGTTTTTTAAAAGCATTTACCGGTCTTTTATTAAAACGGGTTACGTCTACAAAATTGTGGATCACTTCTATTTCTTTACTGATCGTAAAATTCCGGTAGGTCTCTTCTTTCAGGTTATTTGAAACCGCGGTAAGCAAATCACTTTCTTCCATAGAAAATGTAACAACAGGGCTGTATGTTTTATCCCGCCCAACCAATGTTATATCGGTACCATGCAATGTGGTTATTACAGGAATTTTTTTATGTTGTTTTGCCAGTATCTGTTTTGCCATATACGCAGCAGCAGCATGTGGGATCGCATAATGAACATGTAAGAGGTCGATGTTATTATTATTCACTACATCTACCATGGTACTCGCCAATGCAGTTTCATAAGGCGGATAATCAAATAAAGGATAGGTAGGAACCCTTACTTCATGATAAAAGATATTTGTATGAAACCCACTCAGTCTTACCGGTTGCTGGTAAGTGATGAAATGAATATTGTGTCCTTTATCTGCAAGTGCTTTTCCAAGTTCTGTGGCAAGCACACCGCTACCGCCAAATGTAGGATAGCAAACAATCGCTATGTTCATAGTTAAATAACGTTTAAGTCGTTTTAAGACGTTTAACGTTTTAAACGACTTAAACGTTTTAAACGATTTAAACGGCCTGAACTTTTCGATAAAAAAAATTCGTCCTGCAATTTACCGATTATATAAACACCCGTTTTTTATATTAATGATTAATGGTAAATGAGTAAGTTTGTTCATAATATTTTAAGTATGAGGATAAGATATCTTTACTTCCTGCCTGTATTGGTTCTGGGCTTGTCTGCAACCGCACAACAAAGCGATTCTGTCATGATAAAAAAGATCGCCGATGAAATATGACCAATGGCAAGGCATTCGATAATCTCCGGTATTTATGTAAGCAGATAGTCCCGGGGTTAAGTTGTTCTCCCAATGCACAAAAAGCAGTAGAAGCTACTGCAAGGATGTTGAAAGAAGCCGGAGCAGATACTGTTTACCTGCAACCATGTATGGTGCCTCATTGGGTAAGGGGAGAAAAAGAAACCTGGTTTATGAAACCGTAAGTAAAAGAGAATTAAATTTGGGTGCGGTTAACATGGCTGCATTTGCGTGGCTTGTAAGTGAATATGGGCTGTAAAAATTATTACATGAATTTTAAATCACGTTTTACACTAATTAATAAACAATATGGTTGATCAAACTGTAACTGCTGTACCGGCAAAAAAAAGCGGGTTTAAAAAATTCCTGTGGAAATTGTTGATCGTTATTTTATTGATCCTCGCTGTTGTGATCTGGTGGAGATACTTTTATGTTTTTGGCGAAGGCGTTAAGTCAGGAGAGTTGAATTATGTTGTAAAAAAAGGAAATGTTTTCAAAACCTATGAAGGCAAACTGATACAATCGGGCATCAGATCCAAAGGAGCTGGTTCAATACAATCTTATGAATTTGAATTCTCAGTTGCAGATGACAGTATTGCAAATGTATTGATGCTCAACAGCGGAAAATATTTCGACCTTCATTACAAGGAATATAAAAACCCTGTGGCATGGCGTGGTTACAGCCCTTATGTTGTTGATAAAATTATTGGGATGAAAGAAGTTGAACATTGAGAGCCTCACCCTCGTTGCCTCTCCGAAGGAGAAGGAGGCCAAACATTTGTAATACTATTGAACATTCGCATTAACAAATCAACTTCAGCATTTCAATCATCAAAACAGGTTGAATTTTTTAATTGACATTAGTTCCCTGCGTACAATAAAAAAATGGCCGGTTGCTTGTGAAGCTCCGGTTTTTTATTTTTCCATACAGCAATGGGTTGTGTAATGATACTTTCATTTGCTGCAGTAATATTTACTGCGATACAAAGTTTTGTTTGACCATTACAATTCTGGAGCAGGCTTTCTAATAATTGATTATTCCGGTAAGGTGTTTCTATAAAAATTTTTGTACTGTTATTTTTGGCAGAAGCGATTTCAAGTTCTTTTATTTTCTTCGACCTGGCAAGGTTATCGATTGGTAAATAACCTGTAAACTCAAATTGCTGGCCATTCATACCACTTGCCATTAAGGCGAGTAAGATAGAACTTGGGCCCACTAAGGGTTTTATGATACAATTCATTTCCTGTGCAGCAGCGATCAGCGCTTGTCCCGGATCAGCAATACCAGGGCACCCGGCCTCACTGATGATGGCAATGTTCTTATTTTCTTTGATCTTCGATTTGAAATTTATAAGCTGTTCTTCTTCTGCTTTGTGAATAGTAAACCACTCATAATCATCTATCACAATATTTTTATCAAGGCTTTTTAAAAAACGACGGGCAGTGCGTTCATTCTCTGCAAAGATCACCGTGCATTTTTTTATGGCATCCAGTACATAAGCAGGAATTGTTTCCAATACATCATCGGCAAGCATACAGGGGATCAAATAAACAGTTGTCATCACTTAAATAATTACATGACTTTTTTTGGCGTGGAATAAACTCAATGTTGCAGCTATTACCGCATAGCTGGGTGCAAATAACCAGCCGATCAACGGAACGAGGTGCATCATATAAAATACCATTCCATTGCCAATTGCCAGGCCTTTGTGGCGGCTGATAAAAATAATGCTTTGCTGGGCGCTCATTTTATTTCTTTCACTGCTGTAGTCGAGCATAGAGAACCCCAGGTAATAGCATTCAACAAATAAGGCTACCAATGGAGCAATCCATCCAAATAGCGGAATGAATGAAAGGATCAGGATGGTAATGATATAAACCGTTTGCCACAACATATTTCTCAAAGCTATTCTTACTGCACGGGCAATATCTATTATAAGTTGTTTAAAACTGAAAGGGAATTCTTTTTCTTCAATGATGCTTTCTGTTTTTTCACTTAAGTAGGCAAAAACCGGTGAACCGATGATTAAGAACAGGTATTTGAATAAAGAGAAATAAAACAGCAACAATACCAGCCTGAATATTACCTGGCCGATGATAAAGAACCAGTTCAGCCAGCTATCCTGCATCCTGTCGAGCCATGGCTTTACATTGATCTTTAACAGGAAAAATTCAATGGCGCTGTTGCTGGAGATCCAGAAAAGGTAAATGCCCATCAAAAAAAGTATGGTATAGATCAACCCGGGGATCAATATCCATTTCCAAAGCCTGTGCTTTACAATAAACCGGTGCGCCTGCGCAAATGATTGTATTGCTATGATTATTTCTTTAAGCATTGGCAGTTTTAAAAGGAAAAGAATTTTTAAAGATAATAAATAAAACCTCACCCCCAACCCCTCTCCAAAAGGAGAGGGGAGTGTGTTTCCGATCCCTGTTAAGCAATAGTGATTAATTTTGGCAAAATGGGTTCAAATGAAAAAATTACCACTAAGTTTTTATAACCGAAAAGATGTTGTAAAGATTGCCAGGGAACTATTGGGAAAAATAATTGTAACCAATATTGATGATAAAATAACAAGTGGCCGGATCGTGGAAACAGAAGCATACATTGCCATTACAGACAAGGCTTCCCATTCTTATGCCGGAAGGCGAACATCCAAAAATGAACACATGTATTGTGCTCCCGGCACAGCTTATATATACATTTGTTATGGTATGCACCAGATGCTGAATGTGGTCACCAATAAAAAAAATATTCCGGATGCAATATTGATAAGAGCCATTGAACCAATGATGGGAATTGATACCATGCAGAAACGAACAGGTAAACTTTTTTTCAACAATACACTTACCAGAGGCCCCGGCAATGTTGGCAAAGCATTGGGCATATCAAAAAAATATTCAGGAAAAAGCTTGCTGGAAGCTGAGATAAATATTTACCATGATGCAGAAAGTAATATTCCTCAAAATATAGTGGGCATCAGTAAAAGGATAGGCGTAGAAAGTGCAGGTGCAGATGGTTTGCTCCCTTATCGTTTTTATATTAAAGGAAATAAATTCGTTAGTGGCAGGCCGGTTAAATAGCTCTTCTTAAAACTTGGGACAAGGAATTCCCTTCTGTTCGATCTTGCGTTTAATATATATGATCGAAACTTCTGAACCACCACGGCTTCCTGTAGCCGCTTTCAGGTTGCTGGTATTGATATCATAACTGAAGCCTATCCTCAATCCTGCAAATTCAACGCCTACGTATGGTATCACAGCATCATTAAAGCGATACCATGAACCAAGATAAACACTCGTTGGATTTACTTCACCCGGATTTGCATTCAAAGAAAGTGCAGCGCCAACAATTGTTTCACTTGCTTTATTTTGTATCTGGTGAATAACAGATGTATTCACGCCTACGACATCTGATACAGGAAATGAACCGCCGGCATGTATGGTAATACGACCCGTCAGATACCAGTTCTTATCTTTAAAACTTACTTTAGGTTTGTTGATATGATACATCGAAGCACCTAAATAAAAATTATTTACCCCATTAGAAGAACCCGAATACAATAAGCCAGCATTTACATCAATATAGTTTTGATTTTTTCCATTGGTCAATATATCCTGGGTTTGGCCGGTGAATCCATTTTGCCTGAGCATATCCTCAAAAGTAAGCTTGGTTATATCCAATACCATACTGCTGTATGTTCCCTGGAAACCGGCACCAATGGTATGATAACCTTCTTCATCCAAAGCCTTATGATAAGAAAGGGAAACAGAACCATAATTAAGTTTCAATGCACTGTTTGCGCTAGCATCCGATACGCCTGATAGACCTACTCCAAATACATCCCCATCCTTAATACTCTTTTTCATAATGGGAAAATCAACAGATGCACTGGTAGTTACATAAGCTTTTGGTATAGATGGCCATTGATCCCTGTGATTGGCAGCAACTCTCCATTGCCCGTCAAATTTTCCTGTAAAAGCAGGATTCAATGTAAGTGGTGATGCAAAGAATTGTGAGAAATGCGGATCCTGGGCTTTTAAAATTCCGGTTAGCAAAAGGGTACAAACAATTAAAATATATTTTCTCATGATCGTCTAATTCTTAATAATAAAGATAAGCAATTGCAATAAAATGCTGCACCAAAATATGCTGCTTTAACATATTAAGGCGGTATTTAATTAAAAACCACGTGTTTAGCCCTGCATTTTGGAGCCATAAGCCAGGTCCCCTGCGTCTCCCAGCCCGGGAACAATATAACCCTTTGCTGTAAGTTCATCATCAATATCCCCACACCAGATCGTAGCTTTTGGCTCTGCACGTAATACATATTCTATGCCAACAGTACAGGCAATGGCACAGACAATGTGTAATTCTTTAATATTCCCCTCGTCTTTTAAATGCTGGATAGATTTTACCAATGAAGAGCCTGTGGCAAGCATCGGATCGCTGATGATAACCACCCGGCCTTCAATTTCCGGGCAACTCATATATTCCAGCCGGATGTCAAAACTGCCATCCTCATTGTGCTTGCGGTAAGCACTTAAAAAAGCATTATCAGCACGGTCAAAATAGCTTAGCAAACCATTGTGCATGGCAAGTCCCGCACGAAGAATAGTTGCCAGCACCGGCTGATATTTCAGTACTTTGCAGGTAGCCGTACCCATTGGCGTGGTCACTTCTTTTTCCTCAGATTCTAAATGCTTGCTTATCTCGTAACCAATAACTTCAGCGATCCTTTCCAGGTTGCGCCTGAATCTCATACGGTCATTTTGTACATCTACATTCCTGAGTTCACTCACCCAGTTGCTTATCAAAGAATGTTCGGTGCTGAGATTTTTTACCATGATTTTTATTTTTATTTGAGAAAGTACACTTTAGCCGTTAAGGCGTTAAGGCGAAAAATTTGTATCGATTTACATTCATTTTCTTAACGTCTTAACGACTTCCCGGCTAAGCAATCAAGAAATGCTTTTGAAACGGCCTCGCCTGATTATCCTTCAGCAATAATAAATATTTTAGATACATTAACAAACAAAACTATAATAAATTCATGGAGGATGCCGTATTTTTAGTAGAAGGTTTAAAAAACAGGGATAAATTTTGACCAATGAAAAAAACAGCAACCATTTTAATCATAGCCATTCTTTTTTTAACCGCCTGCAACAGCAAGGTTGATGAAAAAAAGATCACTGATAATTATGAAAAAGGTAAATTAACCGTTGCGGAGATTGAACAGAAAAACCCCGAACGTTTCCTGGCCGTGAGTGGCAACAATAAGAAAAATTTACTTGGACAAACAGTGATAAAAGGCAAAATCATTAATCATGCAAGAATGGTAAGCTTTAAAGACATTGATATTAAACTATCCTTTTACAGTAAAACGGGTGTCCTGCTCGAAGAAGATCATGAGGTTATTTATGAAATATTCAGTCCTGGAGCCGGAAAAAGTTTTAAGACAAAATATTTTGCTCCCAGGGGAACGGATAGTGTTGCGATGAAAGTGATTAGTGCGAAGGTTGAGAAGTAGGTTTAAGGGTTTAAGGGTTTAAGGGTTTAAGGGTTTAAGGGTTTAAGGGTTTAAGGGTTTAAGGGTTTACAACATTTTTGCTTTGCAATTTATGATGTGAATAATAATAATAAAAAATCGAATTTAAAGAACTCTTAAACCATTAAACCATTAAACGAATTCAAATCCATCCCCATCAAATAACCCCAGGTCACTTAATTTTAAATGAGGAATTACCAGCAATGCCATAAAAGACAATGTCATAAACGGTGCCGTTAGTGTTGATCCTAATTCTTCTTTTACCATTTTATCAATTGTCGTATAAGCTTCCGAAACTTTATAACCATCTTCATTACTCATCAATCCTGCTACAGGTAGGCTCAATATTTTTTCTGAATGATTGCTGACTGCGCTCACACCACCCTGTTCTTTTATTACTAAGTTGATAGCTTTCAACAGGCTTTTATCATCTGCACCAATGGCAACAATATTGTGGCTGTCATGTGCAACAGATGATGCGATAGCACCTTGTTTTATTCCAAAATTTTTGATGAATGCTTTTGCTACTGGCGCATTCCTGTACCTGTTTACAACTACGATCTTTAATACATCATTTGCTACATCACTTACCATTTCATTATTAACAACTTTCGGAGCAGTAAGGATCTTATTTGTGATCAGCTGGCCATCCAATGCTTCAATAACGGCAATGTTTGTTTCTCCTTTGAATTCAAAGATAAGATCTCCCACTTTTTTTTCATTGCAGTCAAACTGGTTTATTAATTCCGATGAAACGGATCCTATTTTTGATCTTCCGTTTTCTGCAACCAGTGCTCCATCAATATATGTTTGTAAAACAGCAAATCCAACAAGGTCTTTTACTACAATAAGATCAGCTGCATCGCCTTCATGTAATAATCCAACATCCATTTTATAATGTAATACCGGGTTGATGCAGGCAACTTTCAATACCTTAAAAATATCAATGCCTTTGGCAACGGCTCTTGCACAAAGCTGGTTGATATGTCCTTCAGCAAGGCTATCGGGATGTTTGTCATCACTGCAAAACATCATATTGTCTGAATGGTCATGCATCAACCCGATCAGTGCTTCAAAATTTTTCGCAGCACTTCCTTCTCTGATAAGTATCTTCATTCCGTATCCAAGTTTATCAAGTGCTTCGGCTGCTGTAAAACATTCATGATCGGTACTTATCCCGGCATCAATATATTTTTTTGCCATTGCTCCTCTCAAACCGGGTGCATGGCCATCCACCGGTTTATGATATTTTTTAGCAGCCGCAATTTTTTTCATCACTTCTTCATCATGGTGCAACACACCGGGGAAATTCATCATCTCACTCAGGTATTTTATTTCCGGGAGTTTAAGTAGTGCTTCCACATCACCGGCATTTAATGCAGCACCGGCAGTTTCAAAAACGGTAGCCGGTACACAACTCGGCGCTCCGAAATTAAATTTGAAAGGAACTTTTTTTCCATTATCGATCATGAACTGAACCCCTTCCAGTCCACATACATTGGCAATTTCATGCGGATCGCTGATGGTGCTAACGGTACCGTGTACAACAGCCAACCGGGCAAATTCAGAAGGGATAAGCATGGAACTTTCAATGTGTACATGGCTGTCTATAAATCCGGGTAAAATATAATTTTCTCCCGGCCTGCTATCATCTATCCTGCTACGCTTGCCGATCTTTCCATTTTCAATGATGAGCTCACCAAAAAATACCTGCTTATTTATGATGTCAACAATATTTCCTGCAATCTTAAAACTATTCATATAATGAGTTAACTTTTTTATAACCGGAAATTAAGGTACATGATAAAAGTAAGCACCAAAAAATTAATCTACAGAAATTTTATACTATCTTTCGCCCC
>JANNBU010000096.1:0-3778 GCA_031385805.1 Ferruginibacter sp. | reverse complement strand
TTAACATGGCAGCAGGTGCATTATAATTATCGGTTTGCAAGGCCATCATATCCTGTGGGGTAATGCCGGTCATGGTATTTAACCGCTGGTTAATTTCAATTCCCCTGTACAGCGGGTAATCTCTTCCCAAATAATATGGATAGGTATTATCATCAACCGGTTTTTGATTGGCACTGCTAACAAAACCTCTTTCGGGGTTGTATTGAAAAGGCACTTCATCCTGCGGAATCATACCCTGCCATAAATAGCTGGTATCAAAGCCTGGCATTACAAAATCGCCCTGGCCTTTCCATTTGGCAGGCCATTCGCCTTGGGTACGTATGGCAATATCACCGTTCTTAGCAGCAAAAACAACGTTTTGCCCTGGTGTGTGCAGGTTGGTTACTGCGGCTGAATAATCGGCATAGTTTTTTGCACGGTTAAGCATGTTAAATATTTTCAGTTCGCTGCTAACATCATGTGCTTTCCATCTCACCGCATAATATTTATTGTTTGTATTTCTGCCACCCGAATAAGTTTTATCATACATTACCGGGCACCAATCGTTGCCCAGTTGCACATAAGCAACCGAATCAATAAAATCGGGTTTGTTTTTTATTTTGATGGTATCTATCCTGAATTTTGTTGCGTGATAGTCGCCATTAAAAAGATATTCTTTTCTTGTGTCGTCCTTAAATTTTATTTGATAGTAATCCCTTACATCGCGGCCACCATTGGTAAAGCCGAATGCACAACTATCATTATACCCAATAACCACGCCCGGTGCTCCCGGAAAGCTAACTCCATACGCATTAAAGTTTGGTGTAGATATCTGCACTTCGTACCAAAGCGATGGAAGATTTAAACTGAGGTGTGGATCGTTACATAAAATGGGAGCACCACTTTTTGTTTTGCTGCCGCTTACCGCCCAGTTGTTGCTTCCATTCTCGGGGTCGGGTTTTAAATATTCGTTAACAGCCAGTTCATGATTGTTTAAATAAACGGAGTCAACATTTGCAGGTGCAACCGGAAATACTTTTTGCTTGTCGAAGATGGTTCCTTTGGGAATTACAGGATCCAATGAATCCTGTATGGCCGGAAATAATTTTATAAAATCATCTGCACTAAAATAACTTTTGGCATTCGTCATTTCAAAGTCATCATCACGCCCTGCAAGGTCCCAACTCATGTATTTTAAAAAGAGTGAGGTTTTATGATTGCTCCATTTTTCAGGTTTGTAACCAATCAGTTTATACTCCAGTGGCAAGGTACTTTCTGTAAGCGTTTCTATGTAAGCATTTACACCTGATGTGTAGGCATCGCATTCGGCTTTAACAATCGGGTCTTTATTTAATTCCTGCAGCGCAATTTCTGCAGCGTACACCATACCCAACCTCCTGAATTCGCGGTCATGCTCCAATCCTTTTTCGCCCAGTATTTCACTTGCCCTGCCACCGGCTGCAAATGTTTGTAACTCCATTTGCCAAAGCCTGAATTTTGCATGCAGAAACCCCTGTACAAAATAGGCATCGTTCTCCTGCTCTGCAAAAATATGCGGCACCAGGCGGTCATCCAGGTAAACATCTACTTTACCACTCAGTTGAGGAAATGTAAGATTAGCCTGAAAATTTTCGGAAGCTGGTTCTGCATTTTGCCAAAATCCGTGTTGAGGACTTAAAAAAGCACCAAACGCAGGGGCTTCTTTACCAGCAATTGTAAGCTTGGTATTTAATACCACTACTAATGCCGTTGATGCTGCAACGGATATAAGGAAAGGAACAATTCTCATACAAGCATGTTATTTGCTGTAAAATACTGAAATATGCTTTAAACCTACGCTTTACCCGTAAAATTATAAAGCTGGTTTTTACATTTTAACAATATCGGCCTTATAAAATAATCACAAAATTGCCCTGTGGTATGATGTTTGTTTTAGGGGTTGCTGAGAGAATAACTATACAATCATTTAAAACAAAAACTATGAAGAAGATCTTATTTGTGCTTATACCTGCAGTTGCAATGGTACTTATTATGTCGTCGTGCAGTAAAGACGATACGAATGCTAACACAAACCCTTCAACTGCCCAGGGTACATGGAGCGGCACTGGCCAGTACGGCACTTCGGGGGCTAATCCTACCTACGCATTCACTTTAAATTTTAAAGCAGATGGCTCAGTTGCTATTACAGGTAATAACAGTACTGCAATTGATATGGCCACAGGAACATGGCAAATGGTAGCAGACAGTGTTAAAGCTACTTACACCTATGTTTCATCAAGTGCTGTTTATACATTGTCAGCTAAATATTCTGCCAGTTCAAATGTTATGGTAGGTACTATCGGCCTAAGTCCTGTTACAACCGGTGTTGGAGTATTTTCGGTAACCAGGCAGTAAAATAACAATTACAACCTTGTCTAGTCCTAAAAAAGCGATACGAGATTAATAATAAATAAAAGTACAATTTTTAAACAGTAGCAAGGTCACACTTGCTGCTGTTTTTTGTTTTATAAGTTCTCATTTGGATTTTGTTTTGGGCGTGCATTTGTTCAGGCGTGAGCATATAATTCGAATAATGGGGCCTTTGGTTGTTATAAATCTCAACAGCTTCTTTTACGATTATTTTCATAATTGCTGTATCCTGATGGTAAGTGTCAATCATAAATTCCTGCTTTAGTATTCCATTTATTCTTTCGGCCACTGCATTTTCATAAGGGTCACCATTGTTTGTCATACTGCATCCTATTTTGTTTTTATTTAAGTGTTTTTGATACTCATCTGCACAATATTGTAGCCCCCTGTCTGAATGATGTATTAATGATAGAGTCTTGTCCTTCCTGCTTTTGACAGCCTCTTTTAAGGCCATTAAGCTACTTTCTGTATTTAAATTGTCTGCAACATAATGTCCCATAATCTTCTTGGAATAAGCATCTGTAACAAGGCTTAAGTAGCAGGGTTTTTCTCTTTTACCTATGTAGGTTATGTCTGATACCCAAACTTGCTCTGGTCTGTTTATTACTGTATCAAGGATTAAATTCTGATGCTTACGGAACCTATGATGTGAGTTGGTTGTTACATGATAACTGCGTTTTGGTTGTATAAGTAAATGGTTTGCTCTGAGTATGTCAAAGAATTTATCTCTGCCAATTTTAAGTAGCCGGAGTTTATCCTGCAACAAATGATATAGCTTTCTAACACCTATCCTGGGCATGGATTTTCTTATTTCCATTATCAAAGTAACTACTTGACCAGCCTTAGTTTGCCTGCAAGTCCTTCGTCTTATTTTCCGATAATAAACCTGTCTGTTTATCCCGAACAAATGACAGGCAAACACTAGTGTTTGTTGTTGCTGTTCTCTAAATTGCTCGATTGTCCGGGTGGTGAGTTTTTTCTTATATCGATTTGATATTCTTTTTCTGCAAGGTTGATCATCATATCGAAGATGATAGCTTTGCTGTCGGCTATATGGGCTTGCTGCTCAAGCAAAGTCTTCTGCTTCTCCAGCAGCTTTACTTTTGCTTCCAGTTCCATAATTTTCTGTTCAGGGCTTTTGGGCATATTTGAAGGGGTTTGATTTTCCCAATCAAAACTACCATATTTCCTGAGCCAAGTGATAACTGTAGAACGGGATTGAATCCCATATTTACGCTGGGCTGCCTTGGTTGATAAGTGCCCCTGTTCAATTTGCTGAACGATTTGAACCTTTAAGGACATACTGTAATCCCCTTGCGTTCGCTTCACATAAGTTGATTGATCTGACATAACGATGTTTTTTTGTGTATCGCTATTTCAGGACGGGACA
>JANNBU010000036.1:0-11990 GCA_031385805.1 Ferruginibacter sp. | reverse complement strand
GGTTTATATCTTATTAAATAAGCCAAAAGATTATATTACTACAACAGATGATCCGCAGGGAAGAAAAACAGTTTTACAACTTATACAAAAAGCAACCGATGAACGGGTATATCCCATTGGCAGATTAGATAGAAATACTTCCGGGGTATTATTGCTTACCAATGATGGAGATCTCACACAAAAATTATCTCATCCCAGCTATGAAATAAAAAAGATCTATGAAGTAAAATTGGATAAGCCATTGACCAAGGCTGATTTTGAAAAGATCATGGAAGGGGTTGTACTTGAAGACGGACCAATATCAGTTGATAGTTTGGCTTATGCAGATTCAAAAGACAAATCAGTTATTGGTATAGAGATACACAGCGGCCGCAACCGTATTGTTCGTCGCATATTTGAACACATGGGTTATGATGTAAAAGGGTTAGACAGGGTTATGTATGCCGGACTTACCAAAAAAAATGTAGAGCGCAGCAAGTGGCGTTACCTGAGTGAGAAAGAGATCCGTTTGCTTAAATACATGAACGAATCAAAGAAAAAAAATAACGCAATACCAACTTCAAATAAAACAGGTCCGGAAAAGAAAGTATCTGAACCCGAAGCAGTGCATTGGAAAAAATTAACTGATAAGGACATTGAAGCAGTTATTGGAGAACCAGTTCCTGCAACGAAAAAAATAATCCGGGAAAAAGAAATAAAAATTCCTAAGCCAAGAAAATTTAAGACGCACTCAGAAAAGAAAAATTTCAAAAACCAACAAGTTGGCAAAAAATAATTTACAGATCATTTTCGAGGATGATGATTTTGTTGCAATAAACAAGCCTGCGGGGCTGTTAACCATTCCCGACCGTGAGCAATCTGAAAGATCACTTAAAGAAATATTACAGGAAAAATATGGAGCCATATTTACAGTTCACCGGCTTGATAAGGATACGAGCGGCCTGTTGATATTTGCAAAGAATGAAACTGCACACAAGTATTTTTCCAAAATATTTGAAGAAAGAAAAGTAGAAAAATATTATCTCGGTATCGTGATCGGTTCACCGGAAAATAAAACCGGCAGTATTGATGCACCGATCACCGAACATTTACTGCATAAAGGTACTATGGTCGTACACCGGAATGGTAAGCCATCATTAACTACTTATGAAGTGATAGATGCAAATAAGCATTATTCACTTGTTTCATTCCAGCTTCATACAGGAAGAACGCACCAGATCAGGGTACACGCAAAACACATTGGTCATCCATTGGCATTTGATACGATCTATGGAGATGGAAAACCTGTGATGCTTTCTTCCATCAAGAAAAAATTCAAGCTTAGTAAACATGATGAGGAAGAAAGGCCGATGATCAACAGGCTGGCCCTGCATTCTTACAAACTAATGTTTGATGATATGAGCGGGAAACGTATAGAATTGGTTGCTGAAATGCCAAAGGAATTCAGGGCGCTGATGCAGCAGTTGAAGAAGCATTGAAGAATAAAGTTTACACCTTTAAAGAAAAAGAAAGGTGTAAACTTTATTCTTCAATTCGTTTAATCTACATTCGGCTGTGGTGTATAACGCAAATATGGTTTTACGATCTTTACACCTTTTGGAAATTTTTTCATCGCATCATCTGTACTTACAGCAGGAACTACGATCACATCTTCACCATGTTTCCAGTCGGCTGGTGTTGCCACACTATATTTTGCGGTCAGTTGCAATGAATCGATCACACGCAATACTTCATGAAAATTTCTTCCGGTACTGGCAGGATAAGTAAGTGATAATTTTAATTTTTTATCCGGGCCAATGATGAACAAAGAACGAACCGTGAATGTTTCGGATGCATTTGGATGGATCATATCATACAGGTTTGCTACTTCCCTGTTTTCATCTGCTATAATTGGAAAGTCAACACTACAACTTTGCGTTTCATTAATATCATTGCGCCAGCTAAAATGTTTATCGATAGGATCAACACTAACAGCAAGTACTTTTACATTTCTCTTTGCAAATTCTTCTTTCAATAAAGCTGTTTTGCCAAGTTCGGTTGTACAAACAGGCGTGTAATCGGCAGGATGTGAAAATAGAACGCCCCATGAATCTCCGAGGTACTCGTAAAAATTAATTTCACCTTCAGTTGTAGTTGCTTTAAAATCGGGAGCAATATCCCCTAAACGTAAACTCATAACTTAAAATTTTAGAGTGTAAATATAATTAGTCTGCTTAACCGGTCATCCGGAAGAAGCCCTTTTAACAAATCCCTTTCCAAAACGATTTTTCACTTCATCGATTGCTTTGTAGAGATCGGTTTTACGTTCTGTATCGCTGAATAAATTTGTTTGCACAGCATCATTGGTAAGTTCGCTCAACCTTACGCCCAGCAACCTTATTGGCTGCCCTTTTTTATATAATTTTTGAAACAGTCCTTTTACAACAGGAATTATTTCATCATCAGCGCTTGTATAAGAGATCGTTGTTTGCCTGGAAGTGGTTTCAAAATCAGGGTAACGGATCTTCACCGCAACACACCCGGCAACCTTTCCATCCTGACGCAGTTCGAAACATATTTTTTCGGTAAGCCTGCCCAATTCCTGTTTTATGAAAACCATATCAGTTTTATTCTCCTCAAAAGTATTTTCAGATGAAATTGATTTTGCTTCATGATAAGGTGCAACTATACCCGTATGAATTCCCTGGCTTTTATTCCAAAGATCAATACCCCATTTACCAAGCCGCTCCTCCAGTATTTCAATGCCCGTTTCACTTATCTGCTGAATGGTATTTATTCCCATGGCTTTTAATACCAATTCGGTTTGCTCACCCACACCGGGAATATTACCAACAGGCATTGGCGCCAGGAATTCTTTTTCTTTACCAAAAGGTATTTGAAGAAACCCATTGGGCTTTGCCTGGTTGGTTGCCATTTTTGCAAGCATCTTATTACTGGCAAGTCCGAAAGAAATGGGGAGTTTGGTTTCATCAATGATCTGTTGGCGAAGGTCAATGGTCCACTGTAATGGGTTAAAGAATTTATCCATGCCACTGAGGTCAAGATAAAATTCATCAACAGAAGCTTTTTCAAACAACGGCGCTTTCGATGCAATGATCTGTGTTACCCAACGGGAATATTTACTGTAATCGCTGTAATGCCCTTTTATAAATATTGCCTGCGGACAAAGTTGTTTTGCTTTGGAAGAAGGCATGGCAGAATGAATACCGAATTTTCTGGCTTCGTAACTGCATGCCGCAACAACTCCACGCTGCTGTCCGCCTACAATGACGGGTTTCCCCATAAGGGATGGATCATTTAGCATCTCTACTGAGACAAAAAATGAATCGAGATCAAAATGTGCTATGATGCGTTGTCCACCCAACAATTTTATATAAATGCTGAAGGATAAAATTACAAAATTCAAAAACAGCAGGTATTACTTAATTTGTATCTTACAGAAAACTTTCTAATGAAACGTATTTTCACAATTTTCCTGGTTCTTTCACTTTATCTTGTTTTCAGCCCTGGATTTCATTGCGGAGAAACCAGGCCTTGTGTTAATGCAGGAACAGATACTGTTGCACTGAATTTTACAATAACCAATCCTTCAGCAGTATATCATATAAATGACAGTGTGAAATTATTCTCCGCAATATCAGATAGTATGTATTCTATTGGAGGTGTGAATTTTGTTAGTGCAATTAACAGGTTGAATGCACAAGTGGTTCCATATAGGATAACTTATGACAACACTTATCCGCAATTGGCATACGCCACCAATAAATTCGACCCGGTGGTTCACACAGGTTATCTTCAGAACCCGGGCGCCTATAGTTATGATATCTTATTCAACCGCTTACAACCTTATAATATTTTGAGTACTTATCTTGTACCAAAGGATACAGGTTTATACATGATCAAAGTGAATTTATACAACTTTGCCTCAGGTTATGACTTTGAGATATACAATGCACCTAACATGTGCATTACATATAAAGGGTTTGCAGAAATTCCCGTTCTACAACAACAAAGACAATATTGGAATGATTTGGGTATAATTAATATCGCTTCTATATATAACCTGCAGTATTCTATTAGCAAAGAAGACAGAAATTATTTTTTTATTAAAGTTGTACCCTGATTAGGTATATATTTCAAGTAACCCATCGGGCAATTCAACATAAACTTTTTT
Source organism: Ferruginibacter sp. (assembly GCA_031385805.1). Classification (GTDB taxonomy): domain Bacteria; phylum Bacteroidota; class Bacteroidia; order Chitinophagales; family Chitinophagaceae; genus Ferruginibacter. Next base: position 7,816 of record JANNBU010000036.1, on the reverse strand, counting down.
ATTCTTTTTATCAAGTTTTATAAGACTTGCCTCGTGTACAGGAATAAGCGCTTCGTTTCCTTTATACATAATTGTACATAATATCTGGTGAGGTTGTTCTATTACTTCGATGATCTCGCCCAGATCGGTATCTCCATCGATCATGGAAAAACCAAGCAACGCAATGGGCGCAGCTTTGGCGGCAAATTTTTTAAAGTCATTTTCCTCCAGCCATGTTTCTTTTGGTGTAAGTTTCCTTGCCACTTCTTTTGTGTCGATCCCTTCAAGTTTTATATATGTTTCCGATTCACTTTTTATGGCTGTCTTTTCAATAAAATATGGCAGGAAATTATCCTTGCTTTCTTCCAGGTAAATTATTTCAAGCCCTTTAAGCGTCGTTCTCTTTCCAAGACTGTGTTGCAAAACTAATTGTCCATCAAGTCCATAACTGGCGGCAAATTTTCCTATTTTGAAATATTGGGGCATGATGCAAGTTAAGAAGATACCGGATACAGGATACGAGATGCTAGATACAGGATTTTATCTTTATTCACTAACAAGCTTTATAAATTGCGAAGTTGTGTATCCGGCATCTTGTATCCGGTATCCGGTATCGGCATTTCATAAAAAAAGTCCCGCTATAATAACGAGACTTCAATGAATTAACGGAACAGAGTAGTTTATTCTCCTGTTTTGGTTTCTTCAGATGCCTGAGCTTCGAGGGAAGATTCTTCCGGCGTAGCTACAGGTGCATCCTGTACTTTTTCTGCAACTTTCTTAACAACAGGTACATCGCGGCGGTCATTACGTGCTTTTCTATGAGCACCCTGACGCCTTGCCAGGTTTGAATCGTGTTCCTGGCTCCATTTGGTGAACTTTTCCATAGCGGTAGCTTCATCAAACAGGCCTAAACCAACTCCACGCAATAAATGTTTCAGGAACAATACTCCTTTGAAAGAAAGGATCCGGCGTACAGTATCGGTGGGTTGAGCACCTTTCTGAAGCCAGTCCAATGCTTTCTGACGATCGATCTGGATGGTAGCCGGAACGGTCAGTGGATTGTATGAACCTAATTTTTGAATAAACTTTCCATCACGTGGGCTGCGGGCATCCGCAATAACGATGAAATAGAATGGTCTCTTTTTCGAGCCATGTCGTTGCAATCTCATTTTAACAGCCATAAAAAATAGAAATTTCTTTGGTTGTGAATAAATAGGGTTTCTTAGTCTCCTTAAAAAAGGAGAACGAAGATAAGTACCTGGTTGAAGAAATCCAAAAGAAAATATTTTGGACTTAGAATAGGTTAACGTTTACCTAATCCCATGCCCATACCGGGCATTCTTCCCACGGGCATTTTATTCATCATTTTCATCATATCTTTCATCTGGTCGAATTGTTTTAGAAACTGATTTACTTCGCTGATATCCTTGCCACTACCTTTTGCAATACGGTTTTTACGGCTTGGGCTCATCATATCGGGATTGCGGCGTTCCTGCATGGTCATGGAATTGATCATGGCTTCGATGCCTTTAAAGGAATCATCATTTACGTCCACATCCTTCAATTGTTTGCCAACTCCGGGTATCATTCCCATCAGATCTTTCAAATTACCCATTTTTTTAATTTGTTGGAGCTGGGTCTTAAAATCTTCAAAATCGAACTGGTTCTTCCGTATCTTCTTTTCTAATTTGGCGGCGGCGGCTTCATCAAACTGCTCCTGTGCTTTTTCAACAAGGCTTACAATATCGCCCATACCCAGGATACGCTGGGCCATACGATCGGGATAGAATACATCGAGTGTATCCATCTTTTCACCGCTGCTACTGAATTTAATCGGTTTGTTTACTGTGTATTTAATGGATAATGCCGCACCACCACGTGTATCGCCATCTAATTTTGTAAGAACAACTCCTGTAAAATCAAGGCGTTCATTGAATGCCGCAGCAGTATTCACTGCATCCTGCCCGGTCATACTATCTACCACAAATAATATTTCCTGTGGATTGATGGCTGCTTTGATATTGGCTACTTCATTCATCATCACTTCATCTACTGCTAAACGCCCGGCAGTATCAATGATGATCACATTTTTGTTTTTCGTCTTTGCCTCTTTAATTGCATTTTGCACAATGGAAACAACATTCTTATTTTCTCTTTCACTATATACATCTACACCGATCTGTCCGCCGAGTACTTCTAACTGATCGATGGCCGCCGGCCTGTAAATATCTGCTGCAACCAATAAAGGAGATTTACCTTTTTTCGTTTTAAGATAATTGGCCAGTTTTCCGCTGAAAGTTGTTTTACCACTACCCTGCAATCCTGCAACCAGTATAATAGCAGGATTCCCTGAAATATCGAACTGGCTTTCACTACCGCCCATTAATTCTGTAAGTTCATCCTGTACGATCTTTACCATTAACTGGCCGGGACTGATAGCAGTCAAAACTTTTTCACCTAATGCCTTCTCTTTTATTTTATCGGTAAATTCTTTGGCGATCTTATAATTCACATCAGCATCCACCAAAGCCCTCCTGATATCTTTAATTGTATTAGCAATGTTCAGATCAGATATTCTTGCCTGGCCTTTGATATTCTTAAATGCACCTTCAAGGCGTTCACTCAAACTTTGAAACATGTTCGCTGATTATTTTAATGTTGAAATTTTATACTTCGTTTAAAACGTTTAAGGGTTTAAGTCGTTTAAAGGTTGGCTTGCCAGTTTTGAAAAAGATACTGTGTTTACAACCTTTAAACCTTTAAACCATTGAACGATTACATACTAAAAGCCGCACTAACGATCTCCGCCTGCTCCTTTGCATGGATCTTCGCATAACCCGTAGCAGTAGCTGCACTTGCCTGTCTGCTGATGATGTAAAAATTTATATTCTTTAAATTCATTCGCAAAAAACTTGCTGCGCCCATATTCAAAGGTTCTTCCTGCACCCAGTACCAGATGGCTTTTCCGTATTTTTTATACAATTCATCTAATTGATTTTGAGGCAAAGGATAAACCTGTTCTAACCTGACAATGGCTACGCCGGCAATATTTTCTTTCTGCCTTTTTTCTTCCAGGTCATAATATATTTTCCCGGTGCACATGATCACTTTCTTTACAGTAGCCGGATCTTTGATACCTGCATCATCATACAATTCTTTAAATCCACCGGTAGTAAATTCTTTTTGTTCACTGTAAGTTCCCGGGTGGCGAAGATTTGCCTTGGGCGTAAAATTGATAAGTGGTTTTCTGAACGGCCATGCCAATTGGCGGCGCAACAGGTGAAAGAAATTTGCAGCAGTAGTTACATTGGTTATAACCATATTCAATTCGGCACACTGTTGTAAGAACCTTTCCATTCTTGCACTGCTATGCTCAGGGCCCTGCCCCTCATAACCATGCGGCAATAACATAACAATACCGTTCATACGCTGCCACTTTGTTTCTGCAGCAGCAATGAACTGGTCTATCGTTATTTGTGCACCATTGCAAAAATCGCCGAACTGTGCTTCCCAAAGTACAAGGGCATTTGGATTGGCCATCGAATAACCATATTCAAATCCAAGAACACCATATTCACTCAATAAAGAATTATAAATTCTGAAAGGTGCCTGGTTCTCTATAAAATGATTCAGTCTGTTGTATTCCTTATTTGTTACTTCATCATAAATAACAGCATGCCGGTGACTGAAAGTGCCACGCTTAACATCCTGTCCGCTCATACGCACATCCTTGCCTTCTGTAAGTAAACTTGAGTACGCCAGTAATTCTGCAGTGGCCCAGTCTATTTTTTTTTCATCATTGAATAGCTTTAATTTATCCTGGATCAGTTTGTCCACTTTCCTCAATGGTTTAAAATCTTCGGGCCATTTCATCAGGCCATCGAATAATTTTTTCAACTGGTCTTCTTTGATAGCTGTTACCGGTGAAGCATGAAAATCATCAGCAGTGGCCCTCCGAAGGCTTTGCCACCAAATTTCAGGTTTTTGATATGTATATGGAAGTGGGTTTTGTTTTACTTCATCTAAACGTTCCTGTAAGTCTGTCAGGAATTTTTGTTCCATTTCTTTGGCGAGTGTTTTTGCATCAGGCTCCCCATTCTCGATCAGGTATTGTGTATATACTTCTCTTGGATTTAAATGCTTTTCAATTAAAGCATATAATTGAGGTTGTGTAAACTTAGGTTCATCGCCTTCATTGTGTCCATGACGGCGGTAACAAACCATATCAATGAATATATCGCTGTTAAATTCCTGCCGGTACAATGTAGCGATCTCAGATACTTTTACAACAGCTTCGGCATCATCGCCATTTACGTGCAATACCGGTGCATTGATCATCGATGCAATGGATGTAGCATAATCAGAACTTCGTGCATCATCAAAATCTGTTGTAAAACCAATCTGGTTGTTGATAACAAAATGGATCGTACCTCCCGTGTAATAACCCTGAAGATTGCTCATTTGCAAGACCTCGTAAACAATACCCTGGCCTGCAACAGAGGCATCGCCATGGATCAGTATGGGTAATATCTTATCAAAATCACTGTTGTATAGAACATCAGCCTTACTACGTGAGAATCCAACAACAACGGGATCTACAGCTTCCAGGTGGGAAGGATTGGGGCATAATTTTAAATGGACTTTTTTACCCGCTATGGTATCTACCTCGCTGCTAAACCCTTTGTGGTATTTTACATCTCCGCTACCCATGGTCGTATCTGGTGTAGCCGTTCCTTCAAATTCAGTAAATATCTGTTGATATGTTTTCCCGAGTATATTGGCAAGTACGTTTAACCGTCCCCGGTGTGCCATGCCAATAACTACTTCCTGAACATTGTTAAGTGAAGAAGTGTTGATGATGGCATCCAATGCTGCAATCGTAGTTTCACCGCCTTCCAAGCCAAATCTTTTTTGCCCCACATATTTTGTCTGAAGGAATTTTTCAAACATAACCCCTTCATTTAGTTTTTGAAGGATCCGCTTTTTTTGATCCAGCGATATGGGTTGCAGGAAAGAAACCTCCACAGCATTTTGTAGCCATTCTAATTTTTTTGTTTCCCGTAGGTTGCTGTACTCAACGGCAACATGGTTTGTATAACATTGTTGAAGGTGAGCCAGTATTTTTTTTAAAGAAGCTTTTCCAAGATTTACAAATTTACCGGCTTCAAATTCATCATTCACATCATTATCTGACAACCCGAAATAACTTAATTCCAGGTTTGCATGACGGTCTTTCCGTTCACGTATCGGGTTTGTTTTAGCTATTAAATGACCGCTGATCCTGTAAGCCTGGATCAACCGGTAAACTGCAAATTCTTTGTCCAGGTTAGAAACCGGTGCAGCAGCATGCCCATTCGACTGCCCGTTTACAGTTGTCTTTACATTCGCAATTGCAAAATCATATCCCTCAAAGAATTTTCTGATATCAGGATCAACTGATCCGGGATCCTTTACAAAATCATTGTATAAATTTTCTATATAACCCGGGTGAGAATTAGTGATATATTGGAAATCCTTCATTTGGTCGTGTGATTTTATTTTGATCCGTATAAATTCGGCTGCAAATATCGGTTTTCTGGTTAAGAAACCGGGCAAGTATTATCAAAATAGCAGGCATTTTGAGTAATAAAAGCCTATTCGCCGGCATTTTAAAAAAAATAAGAAAAATGCTGACAGTTAAGAGTATTCCCCTATCTTTGCAGCCCAAAAAAAGGAATAAATGGCAAACCATTCAGCAACAAAGAAAGATGTCCGTCAAAGTGCGAAGCGCAATGAACGCAATCGTTATTATGGTAAAACAACCCGTAATGCAATTCGTGATATCAGGGCATTAGAAGCAGGCAAAGAAGCATCAGCAAAACTTCCGGAAGTAGTTTCCATGGTAGATAGACTGGCAAAACGTGGTACTATTCATAAAAACAAGGCTGCAAATTTAAAAAGCAAGCTGGCCAAGAAGGTTAACGCTCTGGCTAAATAAGCATACAGAAAATAATCTTACTAAAGATATTACAAGCCCGTCATTTAAGTATTTGATGGGCTTTCTTGTTGATAAAAAGATGTTCTGACAAAGCATGTATATGCTATTTTTATAGGTCTGTAATAACGATAAATCTCTTCCGGTGGTTAAAAAATACATCCTCTTTTTATTTTTTACAGCTTCGGGATTTTTTTCCATTGGACAAGGCATACCTGTCGGTTATTATGATCCTGCAACCGGGCTTAACTGCCAGGATCTGAAAACTGCACTAAGCAATATTATTGCAACCGGCCAGGTGCAATTAATTTACGGGCAATTGGATGATATTCAGCTCCCCGTTGTTGATACAATCAGGAATGATGCCGGAACAGGACCCATCGTTTGGGATATCTATTCAAATAATACTCAGGGGCCCGAACCATTCACTTTTAGCATGGCCCAATCAGCTGCGGGCGGTTTTTGTGGCGCTACTACTCCAAGTACAGAAGGCGTTTGTTGGAATAAAGAACATACTTTCCCGAGAAGCTGGTTCAGGTTGGGAAGCGGCGGACCATATCAACAACCAACAGACGCAGATCTTTTTATTGTAAGACCGGCTGATTCAAAAATAAATAGCAGACGAGCCAGTTACCCTTTTTCTACTGTTTCACCAACAACGTACCAGTTTCCAACTCCGGGTATGTATGCCGGTTATCCCATGCCACCAAACCAGGTGCTTGATAAAATAGGCACATCGAATGCAACAGGCGTGACCATTCCGATTGCATTTGAACCAAATAATTATATAAAAGGTGATATTGCCCGTGGATATTTCTACATCATGACACGGTATGAAAATGAACTAAGCTCCTGGCTTTCGTTCAATACAGGTGGTGGAATAGAAAAAGTGATAGATGTAGCAAATCCTGTTTACCCTTCTTTAAATATACCTTACCTGAAGATGTTATATAACTGGCATATCAATGATCCCGTAGACGCAAGAGAAATAAACAGGAATAACCTTGTTTACAGTCAACAAAATAACCGCAACCCTTACATTGATTTCCCTCAGTATGTAAATTTAGTATGGCAGTGTACCGGGGTGATACCGGTTACCGTTATTGATTTTGTAGCGCTAAAAAATGCAGAATCAGTTCTTTTAAAATGGTATGCTACTTACGAAACAAAGTTTAAGCAATTTAATGTTGAGAGAAGTACAGATGGTACAAATTTCAACAAGATAGGAGAGATCACTGGAAGTAACTTATCAAATTATTCGTTTATTGATAACAGTTTACCCAATGGATCAATTGTATATTACCGTTTAAAAATGATCGACATTGATGCAAAGTTCAGTTACAGTAAAACCATTGCTGTAAGGTTGAATAATAATTTTTCGAATGCATTGGTTTATCCAAATCCAACTAAGGGGGCGCTTACTATTAAGTTACTGGAAGCTTTGGGGTCAAACAGTATTTTACAGGTGACCGATGTAACCGGCAGGAAAGTTAAACAGCAAACTATTTCAACCGGCACATTAAGTATAAACCTTGATGTGAGTGCATTCCCTGAAGGCCGATATTTTATTAAAATATACAACAGCAAGCAACTGATCAACCAGTCGTTTGTGATCCTTAAATAATTTTTTTTGCCGGGAAGGCGGGAAGACGTTATATATTCATTCTTTTAACGTCTTCCCGGCTTTTTATTTTACTGCTTTTGCGTTGGCTTTTCCGGCAATCAATAAAAATTTGTAGCTTGAAAGTATTATGAAATATATTTTATCGGCAACGCTGCTGTTATTACCTGTTGTTTTTTTAAACGCTCAACAAACTCCTTTTGAGAAAAGCAACGGCAAAAGATCTGCTACTTATTTTGAAG
>JANNBU010000104.1:0-19952 GCA_031385805.1 Ferruginibacter sp. | reverse complement strand
CAGGAACTTCTTTTATTGCTAATAGCGGTGATCACAGTCTGATGCGGTTAAGACTTAGAACCAGTTCTCTTAATGGCGACAAAATACTTGAAGGCACTGAATCACCGGTAACATTTATGGATGCTGTTTTATCTTTATTCTCCAGACAAAACAGGAATGTTTACCTGAAGAAAGTATCCGATAAGCCAAGCCGGATGTTGAAGAATATGGAAGAGTGTAATAAGCTAAAACAATTGCAAAAAGATAGCGCAAGAGGTAAACCAGATGAGCGGGACAAAAAGTTTATCGGCCCGGTTAAACCGGTAGATACAGTTGTTAAGAAAATCCCTGTTCCCGCAAAATCTATTCAGACCAAACGTACCGATAGTTTGAAAAAAATTAAACCACCGGTTATTCCTGTTATCATCATCAATGATAGCACAAAGCTTGTTAAATCAATGACAGGCAGAAAGAACAAGGAAATGAAACGCCTGGTAGTAAATGAAAAAAATATGACGTTGAGTGTATATGATAACGGGACAATTGATTCAGATTCGGTGAGTATTTTTTACAATGGCAAACTGATCCTCAGTCACAAGCAGCTTTCAGAAAAACCGATCGTTATACCAATTTCTTTGGATGAAAAAACTCCCATACATGAAATAACTTTATTTGCCGAAAATCTTGGCAGTATTCCACCCAACACTGCGCTGATCATTGTAAATGCAGGGGATAAACGCTATGAATTATATGCCAGTGCAAGCTTAACTGAAAATGCAGTGATCGTATTTGAATATAAACCGAAGTAGGATAACGTTTAAGACGTTAGAGTCGTTTTAAAAGTTTAACGGTTTGATCTTTGAACGGCTTAAACGATTTTTAAACGACTTAAACGATCATTACCATCTTTAGCCCTCATATCCTTAACTTTATTTAATGAATGCGGATCCTTCTATAAACAATATACTTCCTGTTCCCAGTTTATACGGGCTGGTTGTATGTGGAGGAAACAGCAGCCGGATGGGGACTGATAAAAGTATGTTGACCTATCATAATAAACCTCAACGTTATCACTTATATGAAATGCTGCAACCGTTTTGTGAAAAAGTTTTTATTTCCTGTAATGCAAAACAGGTAAATGATATGGAGCAGGGATATAACTTCTTACCTGATCTGCATGCTTATACCAATATAGGGCCAATGGCTGCATTGCTTACAACTTTTGAGCAATATCCCATAAATGATCTTTTAGTGATCGGCTGTGATTATCCTTTTTTAACGGGCAATGATCTGTATTCATTTTTGTCATGTTGTAATGGTGAAACTTCAGCTGCATTTTATAATGAAAGCGAAGATATCTATGAGCCATTAATTGCATACTATCATTACAATGCAGTGAAGCAATTAGAAGAAATGTATTTAAAAAGCCAATATTCTTTACAACAATTTTTAAAGAATGAACATGCAACAAAATTTTATCCTGGAAATAAAAAAAGTATTATAGGGATAAATACAATGGCGGATTTTGTTGGAACAAAAGAATTAATTATGTGATGCATGAGAAATTTACAGGTTGATAATATCACTATAAAAAGAATTGCCAGCGATGGTATGACAGAAGCAACTGATCTTGTTGCTGTAGAAGAACCCCTGGAAATTCAATTGTCTTACAGCACTGCTACCAGGCAAATGAAAAGAAATATTGCGGTCACGATGCGTACACCGGGCAATGATAAAGAACTTGCAGCTGGTTTTTTATTTACAGAAGGTATTATTGAAAACCAGGAAGCGATAAAAGAAATAGACCATGTTGCTGCTGATGAAAACCGTGTGCTCGTTACTTTGCATGAAAATATAATTCCCGTATTGAATAAAGCCGACCGCAATTTTTACAGTACATCCAGTTGCGGTATTTGTGGAAAAGCAAGTATTGATGCTATCAGAACGACTATAGTTTATGAAAATGAACCAGATGACATTTCTGTAAAAGCTGAACTGCTGTATAACTTGCAGGATGCATTAAGAAAGCAACAGCAAGTTTTTCAAAATACCGGTGGCATACACGCCAGCGCTTTGTTTACGTTGAAAGGCGAATTGATTATCCTGAGCGAAGATGTGGGCAGGCACAATGCTTTGGATAAAGTTATTGGCACTGCAATGACAACAGGCATGTTACCTTTACATAAATGTATATTGTTATTGAGTGGCAGGGCAAGTTTTGAATTGTTACAAAAAGCGGCCATGGCAGGTATAAAAATTGTTGTTGCAGTTGGAGCGCCATCAAGCCTTGCGGTTGAACTGGCAAAGGAAACAGGCATAACACTGATCGGTTTTTTGCGGAATGACCGGTTTAACTTATATTCTGGAGAGCAGAGAATTATGCAGTGATTAGCAGATATGAATTGAAAAACGATTCATATTTTATAGCTGTTGAATAAAGTTTTATTGCTCATTAGTTAGTGCAAAAGTAAAATTATTCTAAAATGCCTGGCCTCCTTCTCCTTTAGGAGAGGGATCGAGGGTGAGGCAAACTTATTTTTATGAAACTACGCATCAAAGGAAATTCTATCAGGATCAGGTTGTCCAGATCAGAAGTAGTAAAAATTGCTGCTGAAGGTTATATTGAAGAACAAACCTTACTTGGTAATAATAAATTTATCTATGCATTAAAAAGATCTGATAACGGAAATGAATTATCAGCGTCCCTCGATCAGAATAAAATAACCATGTTTGTTCCCTCTTCATTAATAAAAGATTGGCCGGAAAATGATGTGGTAGGATTTAATGCAAATATGCCACTAACGGATAACAATAGCCTTTATTTGTTACTTGAAAAGGATTTTATTTGCCTCGATGAAACCACTGAAGATCAGTCTGACAATTATGAAAACCCAAATAAAACCTGTTGATCTTGAGCGAAGAAATAAATAACATACCATCAGCAGAAAACCCTGAAGCATTTACCGGGTTAAGCCTGGGCCCGGTGCAAAAAATTGCAGCGGGTGTGCCGGCTGTTGTATCCAGCTTTAAACATGTATTTGGCGAAGCAGGTTTTTTCAGGGGAATAAAAGCACTTAACAAACTGAATCAGAAGAACGGGTTTGATTGCCCCAGTTGTGCATGGCCCGATCCGGACGATGAACGCAGTGGCATTGCAGAGTATTGTGAGAATGGCGCAAAAGCTGTGGCAGATGAAGCCACAGCCAAACAGATCGGCGCTGAATTCTTTGCGGCAAATGCTGTAAAGAATCTTGCAGGATTGTCAGACTATGAAATTGGAAAGAAAGGACGCATTGCAGAACCCATGTATTTGGCAAAAGGAGCAACACATTATCAACCCGTTTCATGGGAAGCTGCATTCAAAAAAATTTCGGTTGCATTGAATGAGTTGTCATCACCCAATGAAGCGATCTTTTATACTTCCGGTCGCACAAGCAATGAAGCCGCTTTTCTATACCAGCTTTTTGTAAGGGAATATGGAACCAATAACCTGCCCGATTGCAGCAATATGTGCCATGAAAGCAGTGGTGTGGCTTTGGGCGAATCATTGGGTATCGGTAAAGGATCTGTAAAACTGGAAGATTTTTATGAAGCGGAAGTAATTATGATACTTGGACAAAATCCCGGTACCAATCATCCGCGTATGCTCACTGCTTTGCAAAAAGCAAAAGCAAACGGAGCGATCATAATCTCCATCAACCCATTGCCTGAAACGGGTTTAATGGGTTTTAATAATCCACAAAAACTAAAAGGTATTCTGGGAATCAACAGTGCATTGACTGATATTTTCCTGCAGGTAAGATTGAACGGCGATATGGCTTTGTTACAGGCAATCGAAATTCTTTTATTAAAGGAAGAAGAACAGGATCCGGGCAGTGTTTTCGATCATGATTTTATAAAAAATAATACAGAAGGATTTGAATCCTTAAAAAAACATCTTCAGCAACAGGAGTTTGAACAATTAGTACGTTCATCCGGTATTGACTATGCGCAGATAAAGGAAACAGCAAATATCCTGAAAGATAAAAAGAAGGTCATTGCATGCTGGGCAATGGGGCTTACACAACACAAAAATGCAGTTGATACAATTAAGGAGATCGTTAATTTATTATTGTTGAAAGGTAGCATCGGCAAACCCGGTGCAGGCACTTGCCCTGTGCGTGGGCATAGCAATGTACAGGGCGACCGTACCATGGGAATTTATGAAAAACCATCTGCAAAATTTCTTCAATCACTGCAAAGTAATTTTAATTTTATACCGCCGCAGTCACCCGGTTATGATGTAGTTGATTCTATCAAAGCCATGCATGAAGGAAAAGCAACAATATTTTTCGCAATGGGTGGAAATTTTCTTTCCGCTACACCGGATACAAATTATACCGCTGATGCATTGCGAAAATGTAAACTTACTGTCCAGGTTTCCACCAAACTCAACCGGAGCCACCTGGTACATGGTGAAGAAGCATTAATATTACCTTGCCTTGGTCGTAGTGATAAGGATATTGTGAATAAGGAAATACAGTTTGTATCCTGTGAAAATTCCATGAGTGTTGTACAGCAATCAAAAGGAAATTTAAAACCGGTATCTGATAAACTGTTAAGCGAACCGGTTATTGTATGTATGCTTGCAAAAGCAACACTGGTAAACCGAACCAAAATAAACTGGGACAAATACCTGCAGCATTATGATCATATCCGGACTGATATTGAAAAAGCAATACCAGGTTTTGAAAATTATAATCAGCGGGTAAGAATACCTGGTGGTTTCTATTTACCCAACTGCAATCGTGAAGGAAATTTTGATACTGAAACAAAAAAAGCACAATTCAATATTGCAACATTTCATCCAATATTTTTGGAAGCAGATGAGTTGATGATGATGACCGTCCGTAGCCATGATCAGTTCAATACAACGATCTACGGGTTGGATGACCGTTACCGTGGTATTTACAATGAAAGAAGGATGATCATGATGAATCGTGAAGATATGAATAACCGGCAGTTGCAGGAAGGTGATGTTGTTGACTTGTATAATAACGCTGATGGAAGAGAAAGAATAGCACATAAATTTATAGTAATCCCCTATCCTATTCCCAAAGGTTGTACAGCAACTTATTTTCCTGAAACAAATGTATTGGTGCCGATCAATAGTGTGGCGGAGAAAAGTAATACCCCTACTTCTAAATTGGTTGTTATAAAACTGAAGAAGATAATTATTGAATAAATGGGGCAATTTGGCCGCGGCTTAGGCGGGAGGAAATGAAATACAGTTGATATTTAGCGATCTTAATTTCCAGATTTTCAAATTTCCAAATTAAAACCTTTAATATCATTTAAAGCTGGAGAAACGGCATTTAAACAACGGCAAAAATAAAATTATATTTGTTGTATATTTTTTATTAAATTTATAAAAATCATCATTTTACAACATTTAAATATAATTTTATGGATTCAAAATCAAATCTCACTGGAATTAAAGACAATCTAACAGGAGAAAACGAAGCAGAATATAATGTAAATGTTCCTTTAAAATTCCTGACAGCATCATCAATGATCGGAGATAAAGTGTACAACGACGAAAATGAACACCTTGGGTCTGTTAAAGATGTAATGCTGGATATCCGCGATGGGAATATTGAATATTATATTATTGAATTTGGCGGATTTTTAGGTATTGGGGAAAAGTTTTTTGCAATACCATTCAGGCTTTTAACAGTTGATCCTGAGAAGAAAGTATTCAGGTTCAATGAAAAGAAAGAAACATTGAAAAAAGCACCTGGTTTTGATAAAGAACATTGGCCCGGAACAAATGCACATGTAAAATATGTTACGGATAGCTGGAGTTTTTGGGGTGATTAACAACTTACGTTGCCTCACAATGAAAGCAGCCGGAAGTAATTATGAAACCGATGTTTCAGTATCTAATATTTGAATTGTCCTGGTATAAAATGAATATGCTTCTTCGGGCGAAGCACCAATAGTAACAATACCCATCTTACCAAATTGGGAAAGGGCACCGATCATGTGAAACATCACTCCGGTTTGTGTGGCGCCGTCGAAATGTAATCCATGAAACATGGCAATATCAATAAGGTCCTGTGGTGTAAGCCCTTTATAGGAATCACTCTTTACATTATCGGATGAAAAGTAATAGCGGTTTTGTTTATTGGCTGTTTGGAATAAACCGGTTGTTTCATCATAATTCCCGTCGGTTAAGAATTGCAGCATTAAATAAGGATGTGTAGTACCTCCTTTGCGCAGATTGATCTCAATGGCATAATGTTTCCAGGAATCATTTTCCTTTACCGAAATAAAATCGATTGCAAAACGGCCAATGACCCCGGCTTTTTTTAGTTCATTGGCAATAATTCTTCCCATGTTACCGATCTCTTTACTGTAATCCATACTTGCCGGAAAATGTGCGCCAATAAAGATCTGTCCATTTAATACCTGGTCGTGAGTTGAAACAATTTCTATTCCTCCCAACGGATTGATCACGCATTGGACAGAAGGAGATGTTTTTATCGTTCCGTCTATGAAAGCTTCCACAATTCCTCCCATCTGCCGGAATTTTTCAAGAAAGACTTCAATGCTCAGGTCATGTGCAACAGGTTTGATCTGCCCGTGCAGGTTATGATGGATCCAGTCAAATAATTCAAGTTTGGTAATATTATCAGGATAACTAAGTATAGCATTACCATCACCGGAAAAACCATCATTGAGTTTTATCACTGCTTTTTTTAATTGTGGGTACATGTCTTTTAAGGCGGCAACTGCATGTACAATGTCTTCATAAGTATGCAGGTCTTCGGTACCCGGAGGTGTTGGAATACCGGCTTTCATAAAAATTTTCCGGCTGCCACTTTTAGAACCGAAGTTCATTAATGAAGGGTCGCAACCAAATACAGGTATGCCGAGCCTTACTGCGAGTGTTCTTTCAAGTTCGGTTGTATTAAAGCAGGATATATGTGCCACATATCCCGGTTTGATCGTTTTTTTTATTCTTTCAACTAAGCGGTCCCGTTGTAAAATTTTCTGCGTAAGTGGCATCTCTGAGGAATCGTAACAACTTAATAAAGTAAGCCTTTCCCTGGCGTGATACCCGGTAATGCCCGGCAATAAATGCAGGTAATAATCAACAATAACCGGGTCAATAGGCATACTGCTTAAATAAATGACCTGGCTGCGTGGCATACGCAGTAACATCAGCAGGCAAAGCAATCTTTCTTCATAGTGTAAAGCTGCATCAATTTTACTCAGCACTTCAGTGTCGAGTGTAAGGCTGGGTATTACCACGATCGTTTTAGTTGCAAGGTGATCGGGAAAAACCAATTCAAACTGGCTGGAAAAATCTTTCTGTATCTGTTCAAACAACTTTAATTCTTCTGCTGATGCAGGTTCAGGCTGGTCACTGCTGCAATTATTAAAGAGAAGTTGTTGTAAAGGTAACTGGGTCTTCATTTTTTATATTGATGAATCAAATATAATGGTACAAGTTAAAGAAAACAATGGGAAAGGAACATGGATTTGTTACAGTACATTGAAATTATATAATTGTTTTCTGAGGAAACAGGGAAATTGCCGGCATTATCTGCTGTGTTACGGGATTTGCATACTTTGCATACATGAAAACTGTAGAAAAAACACTATAAATTTTGCCGAAAGAGTAATAACTTTATAGTGTTCTTTTTTATTAAAACAGGCAGTCATGAGTTTACAACATCAACTAAACGAATGGGGCCGGAAACATCAGCCAAAATGGTTGGTTGTATTGCGTGCAGCACTTGGGCTGTGCCTTTTTATCAAAGGGATACAGTTTATCCAGAATACTACACTGATCGGGCAAATAATCTCAGGATCATCATTGCAAAATTTTACCTGGATACAAACCGTTATCCCGTGGTTGCATTTATTGGGTGGTTTTTTGATCATTATTGGCTTATTTACGCGTATTGCCACATTGGTTCAAATACCAATTCTTATCGGTGCAATATTTTTTGTGCATTCAAAGAAGGGGATTTTTGCAGGCGAATCAGACTTGCTCTTTTCGATCATCATACTTTTATTGCTGATCTTCTTTTTTATTGAAGGAGGAGGGCCATTTTCCTGGGACAAAGCATTACGGAAAGAAAGAAAAGAGCCTGACAAATATCCTGGTTAAGGGTTTATTCATTTTTTGTCCTTACCAGCTGCCTGATAGAAACCAAATGCCCGAACAATACCACAGGAACAATAAATGCAGGCAACAATACAAAAGGAAAATATAATACTGCAATATTCGGCTGAAGAAATGCAAATTGCTGGATGGAAAATGGCGCAGATAAAACAGCATTCACAACAATATTTATTAAAAGCCCCAATGCAATAAAATTCCATAGCAGGATCATCTTATTATTTATTTTTTTTGAACTGAAACCAATGTATGCAACAATTGGTGCAGTGATGCCTGCAAGAATATCCAAATTCCGTCCTGCAAATGTCATCAACTCCGGAACAGCTTTGTAAAGTGATAACCAGTATAAAATAATTTCAACCGGTATTCTTACAATATTCACCCAGGTGATGGTTTTCAATGGCAAGGCATCAATAAAATTTCTCCCACTTCTTGTAATGAATAAAATAATGATCAGTAATAACATTGGAACAACAGCAAGGAAAAGCCGTGGCGGAAAATTCTTCGTATCTGTGCTGTAAAAATTATTTAACCCCAGCAGGCTTTGAATAATGATCCAGATCAATAAAATAATAAGTATAAGATTTGCTTTTGACCTTGTTGCATCAGTAGCTGAATGTTTAACAACTGAATAAAATAAAATGAAGGTAAGCAAGGTTGTAAGCCCGAATACAACTGAAATATAAGCGGGTAAATTATTTATCATGGGTGTTAAGATAATTTTATTGCAAATGATTTCAAAGCTATTTTTTAAAACCCTGGGTTTTAACTATGAAAAGTCTTATTTCAAAATAATCCTGTAACTTCCTTCTTTAACTATTATCATTATGAGAAAATTATTCTTATTGGTCATTGTATCTATCGTATCCTTAACCGGGTTTTCGCAAACCTATAATAGCGATAGTGCCCTTCATGTGCTTAAAGTAAAAAAAGACAGCACACTGAATGCACTCAAGGTACAACACGACAGTATTTATCGTACAACCATGCATGCCGATTCGGTTAAAATTGACAAAGAATATGTGGAAAAGGAAAAATGGGAAAAAATTAAAAGCCTCGCCGTAAACCCGGTTATTATAGCTGGCGATATGAGTGGTATAATACCGGTGAAAGATCTAACTGAGATACCTGATCCCAATATTGAGTATAAATTATTGTTCGAGGTTGTTAGAAACAACCCCGATTCAGTTGCCAAAGAAATAAATTTCAGTTTAGGGGAAATTGCGAGGATCATTAACCTGCATGTTGCTGCCGGGATACCATTAAAAAATATAAAACCGGTTATTGTTGTACATGACGCTGCATTAAAAGCTATTACCAACAATGAATATTATAAAGGGCAGTATAAAATTGATAATCCAAATCTGAAACTGATTGGCGATCTCAGAAATGTTGGCGCTAAGTTTATTGCATGCGGACAAGCCTTGACTTTTTTTGAAATAAAAAAAGAAAGCCTTTTGCCTGATGTAAAAGTTTCTCTTACTGCTCAAACGGTTTTATCTTCTTATCAATTGAAAGGTTATGTGATCTATTGGCCTTGAGGATATGATTTCGCTGTTGGATATTAGAAGTGTCCGGAAGATCGTTTAATTGTTATTTTCTTCTTTTCCTTGATCCCGCTATGGCGGAACCTTGTTCCAAGAAGCACATACTTCAAAGCATTATCCTGAGTAAGAAGCAATGGGTTCATTTTGCAGTCCTGTTACTTTTGGCGGTGTAGAGTTTTTACCTACTTGTTCGGTGTGATCAGTCATTCATCTTCTTCCGGCATCGATAAAAGAAAACTAAGAGGTATCTGCAATCTTTTGCTCCACGCATTTTCAGAATGATCTTCACCGGGGCATTCCTGGGTAAACCAATGTTTCTTTTTATATCCAACCTCTTTCATAAGTTTATCTGCCATACGCTGGTATTTTTTATAATGACTGTCAAGTCCATTGCTGCCATAATCAAAATATATACGGTGGCTATCGGGATCGGGTAAGTGATTTTCCAGGTATGCCAAAAAAGCCAACGGGATATCATCGGAATAATTCAACAAGCTTCCCGGCCAATGAGTAGAAAGACAGGCGGCGCCATAAAATACCCTGGGATATTCACATATTGCATACAGAGATATGAGCGCTCCCATACTTGATCCTGCGATGAATGTATGCCGCTGGTCTATATAAGTGGAGAATTGTTTATCGATATAAGGCTTCAGTTCTTTTACCAGGAATAAAAGATAATTATCTGACTGTGATTTTCCCTGCAACTCCTGTGCTACCAATGTATCCCTGATCTTCGCCGGGAGTTTTACAATCGGTTTCCAGGGAAAATATTCTGCATGCCTGGATTCTCCTGTATTTGAAATGGCAACCACAATACAATCCATGATCGTTTTACTTTGTAATAGCGAACTGATATGTTCATCAACCCGCCATTCCTCCTTGTTCCAGGTAACTTCGCTATCAAAC
The DNA here is from genome assembly GCA_031385805.1 of Ferruginibacter sp. Lineage (GTDB taxonomy): Bacteria > Bacteroidota > Bacteroidia > Chitinophagales > Chitinophagaceae > Ferruginibacter. The sequence goes on along the minus strand of JANNBU010000104.1, from coordinate 9,344 downwards.
AACATCTGCCCATCGTTCATGTATAATACAGCGTATTTTTTTGAAGGAACATAACCCGGCGGAAGCCATACATCAATATTTCTTGGCTGAACATACTGTGATAAGTAATTTTCAAATCTTATAATAGTTCCCGAAGCAGGTTTTGGCTGTTGGGCAAAACTACAGGCGGGAATAATGATCAATGCCAGTTTTTGTATGAACCGCATAAAATAGTTAATTAAGTTTTTTAAAATAATTTTTGGTAAATACCGGGTTTATGTTATGATAAAATGCTATCAACAATTGTACTTTTTCATTTATCCGTGGAAAATGTGTTACAGCGTACCAGAAGCCATCAGCCGGTTTGAATAAATTTTCTGCAATGCTGTTGATATCATTTTCAATACCAGAGTATGCATATTGTGTAAGAAAACCTATCCTGCAAAGCGTTGTATCCAGTTTCTGTGAAGATTTATTTTTTCGAATGGCTCCCACACCTCCTTCCGGATCATTATAATCAAAGCTGGTAATATTGGCGGCTTTCCATGCCACTGTATCTAATAAGAACGGATAATTCCTGTAAAGGATGCTTGAGAATTCATGGTGAAAGGTTTGTTCAATATACCAATCTGTATAACCATGTTCCTTCCCGTCATTGGTTAAATAAACAGCATCATTTGAATTGGTGCCGCCAAATCCAACATTGTACATTGACATTGATCTAAGAAAATACACAGCTCTTAGCTCTTTGCTTAAAAGAGAGTCAGGATATTTTGACAATGCTGCTTTCATGATCAATTTTGTCCTGTTTATTTCTTCAGGCAGGATCCGTTCTCCTGTTGCATTGATCTCGGCTATTAACCAGGAAGAAGGAAATATTGACCGGCTATAACTGAATTGAATATTCACAGTATGTATGATCGTGTCTGAATATATGCTTGCTGATAAGGAGAAAGGTATCGTTACAGTGAATAGTATGATTGCAAATACACTTTTCATAATAAAAAAGGTAAAAGGTTTAAGGTAGAGGGTTTAAGGTAAAAAGCATTCTCCTTAAACGTTTCAGCTAAACTCCTATTTTTTCATTAACCGTTTTCAAAATGGCTGTTTCCAATGCGATCGTTTTATCTTCTATTGCTTTTCCTTTAGAAATAATATCAGTGACATAACTTTTATCGTCATAACCGGCAGCATTGATACGCACATTCATAAATGCACCCATCACCGCTGAGCGTACACACAAGGCACCCACTCCTGCATCGGAAACAGAATTTGGATTTCCAATTTCAGCCATTGCTTTGATCACTTCCATACTGGCATAAGCAGTTTGCATTACTTTAAATGGAATTTCAATAGCATATTTGGTAGCATCCTGTATGGCTTTTGTTCGTGCGGCTTTTTCTGTATCATTTGATTTGGGCAAACCAAATGCATGCATGATCTGGTTGAATGCAGCGGTATCTGCATCTACCAATTTTAGTAATTCAGTTTTATATTGTTCGCCTTTCTCAGCCCAGTTGCTGAATTCTTCCCAGCGTTCATCCCATCCTTTTTTGTGTGAAGAAAGATTGGCCACCATCGTTGCCAATGAAATACCCAGAGAGCCTGTGTATGCAGCAATAGAACCGCCACCCGGTGCCGGACTTTCACTGGCCGTTTCATCTGAAAATTCAGTTAATGTCATGCTGATGAGTTTGCTGTCGGCTTTATTGGCAAGCATATATTCAATGATCCTTTCTTCGGGTTTGAATGGCCCCAGTTCATCTAATCCCATGGATTTGATGGCGATCTTTATTAGTTCTTTTTCACTTACCCCGGTACTGCGTTGTTGTTTTTTCAAAAAATATTTTCCGGCATCGGTCATTGCTTTCAATGGAATGAGGCCAACCAGTTCACTACCGGTTACCCTTATGCCACGTTCCGATCCTTTTTTGCACACTTCATCAAAAGCAATATGAACAGGTGTTATATTGATATTCGTAAGATTGATGGAAATCTGCGCAATACCATATTCTTCTATGAACCAGCCAATGGCTTTCACGCTTTTTAATGAGCCGGGTTTATTTACTTTAACACCGTTCTCTTCTACATTTCTTCCGGCTTCACGAATATCGAAGGCAATTGCATTTGCCCTCCGGGTTGAAGTTGTGTTGAGATTTACATTGTATGCAACTAAAAAATCCCTGGCGCCGATCACAGTGGCTCCCCGTTTTGCATCAAAGATGGCAGGGCCAAAATCGGGTTTCCATTCCGGCTGTGTAATTTTTTTTGCAAAACCTTCGTATTCACCGGCACGGATAACTGATAAATTGTTTCTTGTTTTATCGGGTTGTGCAGCTTCATATAAATAAACAGGAAGCCCTATTTCTGTTCCAACTTTCTTTGCAAGTTGCTGTGCATATTTTGCTGTTTCTTCCATGCTGATATTGGCAATGGGTATGAGCGGACATACATCGGTAGCGCCCATACGTGGGTGTTCGCCTTTGTGTTTGCTCATGTCTATCAACTCTCCTGCTTTTTTGATGGCACGGAATGCGGCTTCAATAACTGCCAGGGGTTCTCCTACCATGGTTACAACAGTACGGTTGGTGGCTTTTCCCGGATCTACATTTAATAAACGGACCCCTTCTGTGGTTTCTATTTCAGCTGTTATTTGATTGATGACATTCATATCATTCCCTTCAGAAAAATTGGGAACGCATTCGATCAGTTGCTGCATGTTTAAAAGTTTGACACAAAGATGCAAAGTTTCAGGCAAAGCCCAAAGAGATCAAAAAAGGCCGATCCTTTTTTGGACCGGCCTCTGGTTATAATCCCCGTTAACAATAAATATCAATTTTGAACACCAGTTACTGTGGCATTTACTGTCAGTGTAGCATTTGCTGCAATGGTCAGATCAAGAAAATCAATATCTGTTAATGGTAAAAGAGTTAATGTCCCAATAAATTCTAACCGGCCATCTGCGTTTGTATCTTTATAACTTACAAAATGTAACTCGTATTCCCCGCTTTCTAAAAAGTGTAATTGGTACCCGCCACTTGCATTTACAGTTGCACTGCTTACCGCATTTTTGAATTCAATATTACTTGCGCCTTGCCCTTGTATTTCTGTTGCCCTGTCAAAAGTTCCTTTTTTGTAAACATATACTACTACTTTATCAGATAAAGAAACCGGGTCTGTCAGATTTCCTGAAATTGTACCGGTATTATTTTCCACAACGATACGAACAGCAGTTTGCAATTCCGCGTTTGTAACAAAATCATACTGGTCATCTGTAGTGCCACCAGGTTGCTGTGTGATCATTTTACGCAAGTCAAAATCTGCGACTACATAATTTTGGGCATTGCCCTGCAGTGCAAAACTTTTAGCAATCGTGATCTCATTACCATTCGATTGTAATTTATGTTTTACAATACCTGTGACACTTGTGGTTACAACATAAGACCCTGGCGAATTTCCGTTTGCATCTGTATCATAATCCAATACAAATGTTACACTGTTATAGGTCTTTCCTTCCAGGTTAAAATTACCAAGGGTTTTTGTTGTTCCATTTTGATAGGCTTTAAGATCTACAGTTGTTTTAGTGAATCCCTGTACACTAACACCATCTAATTTTATACCGGTAATTGTTACAAAAGCACCAAGTACAGATGCATCGTCGATCGCGGCATCAGTGATCTTGAATTCTGTGCTTGCGGTGCCTGAATTATCATCATCTTTTGAACAGGATATAAATGCGGCAGAAAGTAAAAATGCAAAAAGGATGATTCCCGTTAGCCTGATTTTAATGTTTGTCATTGTAATGAGTTTGATTAAAAAATTTGAGATAAGTTAACTGGAAATACTTTTCAAATAGTATGCCAACAGAACTATCCTTTTTTATTTTAACAGTAAAAAATTATTTGTAGCAATAAGATCCGGCATTATAATTATAAATGCATGCCGGCTGACTGTGAAGGATTGATAGGCAATTATTAATTGTATTATTTTCTAATACAAATTTTAAATAAATTGCCCGTTCATCATAACCTTATCGATAAGGTTATTTCCAAATGAATAAGGAAAATAGGCCAGGGAAGGTATTGGTTTGGTAAAGATGAGATTAGCTTTTTTGCCAATACTGATACTTCCCACCTGCTCCTGTACCTCCATGGCATAAGCACCATTGATCGTTGCGGCATTGATCGCTTCTTCGGGTAACATTTTCATTTGTATGCAACTGAGTGCCGTTACCAGGTTCATGTTGCCGCTTGGTGATGATCCCGGATTGTAATCACTGGCTAAGGCTATGGCACAGCCTGCATCTATCAATTGCCTGGCAGGCTGGTAAGCCATTCTGAGGAAGAATGCTGCAGTGGGTAATAATGTTCCGATCGTATTTGATCTTGAAATACTGGTTATATCCTGTTCAGTCATTGTTTCCAAATGATCAACTGATATGGCATTTAATTTTATAGCCGATTCAATACCTCCGATACTGTTTAGTTGATTTATGTGGAGCTTTGGTTTTAACCCGTATGCAGCTCCTGCTTTACAAATCGTTTCCATTTCTGCAGGCGAGAAAAAACCTGTTTCGCAAAACACATCTATATAATCTGCCAGCTTCTCCCCTGCTATTACCGGTAGCATTTCATTAATGATAAGATCAATATATCCCTGGTGATCTTCTTTATATGCTTGTGGAAATGTGTGTGCCCCGAGGAAAGTAGCTTTTATGACCATACCGGATCTTTCCTTTAATTTTTTAATCACCCTGAGCATCTTCAACTCTCCTTCTACCGACAAACCATAGCCGCTTTTTATTTCCACGGCGCCTGTTCCCAGTTTACTTATTTCGGTAAGCCGCTGCCATGATTCATTGAAAAGCTGTTCTTCAGATGCTGCATGTAATTTTTGGGAAGAATTTAGAATGCCACCACCTCTTGCGGCAATTTCTGCATAACTCAATCCTTTTATCTTATCTACAAATTCATTTTCCCTGCTTCCTGCAAAAACAATATGTGTATGGCTGTCGCACCAGCAAGGCATTACAAACTGATCTGAAGCATCAATAACATTTTTGGGTAACTGCGGTACCTTTAATTCCAGTTCATACATATTACCATATTCGGCAATGATGCCGTCTTCTATAAGCAGAAAAGCATTTTCGATGCATGGAAGTATTGCCAGGTCTTTTCCCCTAAGCAATTGGTTTTGCTCACGGGCATTGATGAGTTGTTTTATATGGGTGATGAGTGTTGTCATTTTTATTTATATAAGAAGTTTCGATTTACTTTTAAGAGATGACATCTTTCCAAGAAGATGTCATCTCTTAAAAAATAATATTATGAATGATCTTCTATAATTTCTCCCAAACAGATTTACTAAAAGCTTCCAGTCCCGGATCACGTGCGCCCATTAATAGCAATACACAATCATCGGCCAGGTGCGGCCTGGCAGTTTCCAAAAATGCATTTCTATCTTCCACAAAAAAAGCATTCTTACCGGTTGCTTTTATTTCTATGATAAGATCATTGGCCGAAATATCTTTCACCGCAGTTCCACCGGCATAAAATATCTCACTCATCCATATTTCATCTTCGGGTCTCAATACAGCAGCGATCTCGTCTATAAAATCATTCTTTAAAAAACGGGTGGGACCATAACCATGCGGCTGGAACCAGGCAACCACTTTTGGAGCAATATACTGACATGCTGCAATAGATGCGGCACATTTCACAGGGTTGTGTGCATAATCATCAATTACATACACGCCTTTCTTTTTTCCCAATAACTGGTGCCGCCTGTAAATGCCTTCATAATTTTTTAATGCCGCTGCACATGTTGAAAGATCAATACCTAACTGGTTTGCAACTGCCGCTGCCGCCAATGCATTTTCCATATTGTGTTTTCCAACAGTATCTATTGAAAATTGAACACCTGCCTGCCGGTAGGCAAGGTTGCGTATTGAGAATTGAATATTCAATCCCTGCTGAACAAAATTATTTGCAACATAACCTGCAACTGAATTTTCATCTGTTGAAAAATCTTGTTGTACATTTTGCGATAACTGGCTTGCCAATGCATTAGATTGGTTAACAACAAACAGTTCTTTTGTATTGTTTTTAAATGTTCCGAAAATGCTCATCAACTCATCTATTTCCTGGTGGTCTTTGTCAATGTTTAACAACAATCCAACTTCCGGATGGTACTGAACAATAGAACCATCACTTTCATCTGCTTCTATCACCAACCAATCCCCTGCCCCAACTTTTGCATTCCCGATCTTCCCTTCCTTAATAATACTTACTAATCCGGCTCCACTGATGATGCTTGGTTTCTTTCCGGCAAATTCCAGGATATCAAATAACATCGCACTGGTGGTACTTTTTCCTGAAGTACCTCCTATCGCAATTGTCTTTTTACTTTTTGAAATGATGGCAAGCAATTCACTTCTTTTTATAATTGGTATGGATAATGCTTTGGCTTTCTGTACTTCAGCTACCGTGTCCTCTATAGCTGTTGATACTACCACCAGGTCTGTATGTTCATTAATGCCTTCTCCGTTCTGTAAAAAACATTTTATACCAACCGCTTCTAATTTATCCTTTGTATCATTGGGTTTCCCCGGCTGAAAATAGCGGTCACTGCCGTTTACAGTTTTTCCTGTACCAACAAGATATTGTGCAATGGCACTCATGCCTGTTCCGGCAACGCCAATAAAAAAAACATTATTAAAATCATTTACCGATGCGATCATTTCTTTATTGTTTCTCTTTTAAAAGGATGTGCTTCTGTGGTAAATACAATTTTATCCAGATCTGCTGCTTCTGCCGGGGCAAAAACGAGGTAGGCATATTTTAATGTTTCACCAAAGAAAAAACTTTCCATTGAATTTGTTTGCTCATAGGTCTTTACATTTTTTATGGATGCAAAACCTGCATCCGTTTTACAATGATTCAGAATATCTTCCGTCATCACTTTTGCCATCCACAAATAATCATATTGCCCGGTAAGCCTGTATAAATAAAAACAGCTTTCTAAATTTTCGGGACGTAAAATATAATAAGCACTTGTAACGGAATCTGTTTTATAATTGAATTCTTCCGGTTCCATGTTGAACTTCGTCCACATATAATAATTTGCCTGTTGAATATGTCTTGCCGTTTCAATATCCCCGGCATATGCACATAGCCCTGCATAAAATGCATCCAGCGCTCCGTATGTTGTTGAAGTTTCTTTTCCTGTATTCATATCAGCATGGCGCATGAACCAGCCATGATCTGTTTTATCAATGAGATATTTTTTAATGGCTTTGTTATGCGTATCAAATGCTATTTTAAAATCCTTGTCGCCAAAAAGTATCCAACTCTTGTATAAATATTCATAATAAGAATCTATATACCCGCTGATATGTGTTTGGGTGCTTACCCATTTACCCGTTGTTACATCGATCTGCTCGCCCACCAGGTCAAGCTTACTGCGTTTTTTATAACAATACAGGATGGCTTTTTTGGCAACTTCATAATAAGCATTGTTGCCGGTAATTTTAGAAAGTTTTCCAAATTCCATCATTAATGTTCCAATCTCAGCAGGATTGTTTACTGAATCACGGATCTTTCCTGTTTGTAAATGCACATACCGATATGGCATACCTGTAGGTGTATTGAATGCAGGCATCATCCTGTTGGCAAGATCTGTTGCCAGCGAAAGGAATTTTTTATCTCCATCCATTTCATAAGCTGTAATTAAACCTGCCAGGAGGCGAATGGTAATTTCAAATACCTGTACATCGTTATCAATATTAAAATTCAATTTTGATAATATGAGATCTTTGGCTTCTTTGGCTTCATCCGTTAGGCCCAGCATGGTAAATGTATCAAATGCATCTACGGCTGTCATGAGCATGGAATGTTTATACCAATTCCTTGGGGTTTTGGTCAATGGCCTCAGATCATCCGATCCCCATGCATGATCTTTATATCCTTTCCATGCATGTTGTGTAGCAGCTTTCACTTTGGCACGCATTTCTTCCTTCATCTCATCGGTAAACTTTGCAGGTTTACCTTGCGCAAGCAGGGAATTTGAGGCCACTATTGTCAGGCATCCGACGATCAACAAATATCTTTTCATGCTGAAACTGATTAGGATGCTAATTTACAGGTAAATTATTTGGAAAAAACTGTTTTGGCCGGGAAGACGGGAAGACGTTTATTTATTTTATATTCATTCGTTATGTTATTAACGTCTTCCTGATACAATCGTTTAAAACTATGTTTTTATTTATCTTAACAATTATTTAAAACCAATACAGTTGCTATAGCGTTAATGTATAAACCTTAAAGATATTTATCAAGATGAAAGCGTTATTTTCTACCCTTATTGCAGTTATTGGCTTTGTTTCCTGTGCACAAACACAGAATAATAAAATCCCTGTATCAGAAAAGAAAAATCCTGCGGCCAATGAAGCGGTTGCAACTTTTGCTGAAGGATGTTTCTGGCATGCCGAGATTGTATTTCAAAGCTTAGTTGGAGTAAGGGATGCGGTTTCGGGATATGCTGGTGGAAATACCAAAGACCCGGATTATGAAGAAGTATCTTCGGGTAAGACCGGCCATGCAGAAACGGTGCAGGTTTATTATGATCCTTCAAAAATTTCTTATGAAACACTCGTAGCAGCTTTTTTTGCAAGTCAGGATCCTACCAGCCTGAACAGGCAGGGAAATGATGTGGGAACTGAATATCGTTCCATTGCATTTTACAGGAATGAGAAAGAAAAACAGATCATCCAGGCAGAAATAAATCGCCTTACCGCAAGTAAAAAGTATAAAAACAAGATCGTGACAGAAGTTGTTCCTTTTACAAAATTTTATTCCGCCGAAGCATATCACCAGGAATATATCAGTAATAACCCCGGTAATTCTTATGTTCAAAATGTATCCATACCGGATTTTGCAAAGTTTAAAAAAGAATTTAAGGGGAATTTCAAACCTTAAAAGATCCCGGCTTGATCAATATCCAATTTTTAAATTGCTACCTCTTATGTAGGTTTAGAGGGTTTAGTAGGTTTAGGAAAGTTTAGATGGTTTAGTTTTACATGACTTAATGCATAATATACTTTCGATGTTATTGAATACTTCTAAACCCTCTAAACCTTCTAAACTTTTCTAAACCTGCTTATTACCAAAGGCCTTATCCATTTGTTTTCCTGCAAAGTAACCGATAACCCCACCTGCCACAGCTCCTGCAATAAGCCCGATTCCCGCAGTTCCGTTAGCAAACCAGGTAATACCCAAAGCAAGTAATGCACAAAAGCCTATGGCAACAGGTACGGCACTTTTTCTTTTCTTTTTATGTGGTACATAATCAATGTGGTGCTTGTGTGG
>JANNBU010000469.1:0-1872 GCA_031385805.1 Ferruginibacter sp. | reverse complement strand
TTATATTCAATTATTTTATCATTGATGATCTTTAGTGTCTTCCGGATCACTTCTTCATCTTTTGGATTGGTCCTTATCCTGTATGTTCTGTCGGCAATTAAAATATTGATGGGAATAAGTTCTTCTGACATAGTATTGGGTTAATCATTTAATAAATTAATGCACTTATCAATTTCGCGGATATATTTATTGATAACCTGTTCGAATTCTTTTTTATCAGGATCTTCCATTTTTCCTGCTGCGGATTTTAAAATATGTTGTTGCTGTTCCAGCATGTTGATCTTGCCTTCCCGGAGTTCATTTTCCTGTTCTAATTTTTGTATGATCTTTTTTTGCTGATCAGATTCTTTTGCCAATGCAGCATGTTTCTTCAATAACTCCTGGAGCTTACTGTTGATGCGGTTGATATGTACTTCTAACTCTTTCAATAGTCATTATTTTCTGATCGTTGCGCTCAATTCCTTTTCATAAGCTGCAATGATCTTTTGTATGAACGAATCTATTTCAATATCTGTCAATGTTTTTGAATCATCCAGGAAAGTAAAACTTATTGCCATGGCTTTTTTGCCTGCACCCAGTTTGTCACTTTCAAAAACATCAAATAGCTGCATGGATCTCAATGCAGCTATATTGGCAGCATGGGTAACCTTTTCAATTTTTGCATAAGGTACATTTTTATCCACTACCACAGAAAGGTCTCTTATTACGGCAGGAAATTTAGATACTTCCTGGTATGTTACTTTCCTGTCTTTTCCCGCTGATAATATTTCATCCCAAAGGATATCGGCATAAAAAACCGGTTGTTTGATATCGAATTGTTTTAAGGTTTTTTCATCCACTTCCCCTAAATATCCAACAACATTATTCCCGATCTTTATTTCTGTACAATTATTAAAATATTTTTTCCCGGTTGCTTCAAAAGATACATTACCGAGACCAGTTAAGCCCAGTAAGTTCTCAACGGCACCTTTAAGATAATAAAAATCTGTTTTCGAAGGTTTAATTTTCCAATCCTGCTCATTTATATTGCCGCTGATATAAAGTGACAAATGATTTGTTTCATTGTATGTTTTTTCGGCCGTGGTTGAATATGTTTTACCGAATTCAAATAACCGTAGGTTGTAATTCTTACGGTTATTATTATGAACGATCGTCTGCAGGCCGCCCTGCAACATTTCCGGGCGCATAATATCCAGCTCCACACTCAGGTTATTGATCATTTTTACCGAATCCTTCAGCACATTTTCATCATAAAAACCACTATTGGTAATACTGTTTGTGAATATTTCATAAAAACCGAGGCCGGTAAGATAGTTGGCCAGCTTCTCCTTTTGATGGTATTTTGAAAGGTCTTTTTCAATAGCGGGTGCAATGGTTATTGCTACCGGGATCTCAATATTATCCAACCCGTCTATCCGCATAATTTCTTCAACAATATCGGCTGGTAAGCTGATATCGGGTTTGCTGAACGGAACATCTACCCATATCTCATCTGCTCCTTCTTTTACCAGGTCGAATCCCAGGCTTTTTAAAATATTCTTGATGGTATCGGCATGATAGTTTTTGCCACTGAGTTTTTTCAGGTAATGATTTTTTAGACCAACAGTGGTTTTTTGCAAAGGCGTTGGGTATATATCAATAACATCACTGCTGATCTCACCACCTGCAATTTCTTTAATGAGCAGTGCTGCTCTTTTTAAAACATTTACCGTGTTGCTGATATCAGTTCCTTTTTCAAATCTTGCTGCAGCATCTGTACGTAGTGTATGTTTTAAAGATGTCTTCCTGATATAGGAAGGGTTGAACCAGGCGCTTTCGATAAATATATTTTTTGTCTGATCGGTTACACCGCTCTCAATGCCGCCATAAACA